>CALVKV010000023.1 GCA_944333305.1 uncultured Bacilli bacterium | reverse complement strand
AAAACTTCATTACGTTCTATTTCTTCGCCTACTCTTAGAGTTAACATTTTATTTTTATATTCTTCTACTTCTCCAATACCATAGATACAAGAAACACTTGCGACAACAATTGTATCTTTTGATGAGAGTAATGCAGATGTTGCAGCATGACGAAGTTCATCTATTTCATCATTTATAGAAGAGTCTTTTTCAATATAAGTATCAGTACTAGGGACATAAGCTTCCGGCTGGTAATAGTCGTAGTATGAGACAAAGTACTCAACATTATTTTCTGGGAATAATTCTTTCATTTCACTATATAGTTGTCCTGCTAGAGTCTTGTTATGGGCTAGTATTAAGGTTGGTTTATTAACTTTTGCAATTACATTTGCCATAGTAAAGGTCTTACCAGTTCCCGTTGCCCCTAGTAAAACCTGAGTTTTCTTGCCTTCTTTGACTCCTTCAACTAACTCTTTTATTGCTTCTGGTTGGTCGCCACTTGGCTTAAATTTTGATACTAATTTGAACATTATTATCACTTCCTCTACATATTTATTATATCAATTTTTGATGACTTGAGATGACTTTATTTTGGCTAAAAAACATCAAAAAATGCCATTACACGAATAAAAGTCACAAAAAGTCACAAATTTACTAGTTAGTACTAGATAATATTAATCATGTAAATACAGTAACATATTCTATCATCTTAATCATAAGAAAACAAGAATATTAGCATTCTTGTTATTTCATTAATTCAACATAGTATGAGTCTAAATCTACATCTATATTAGTATAATCATATACTATATGGTCTTGTTGTGGTGGTATAACACTCTCAATATATGGCTCTAATATTTCTAAACAGTCATATATTACTGTTTGAGTATCAATATAAACATCAGCTGTTACTATCTCTGTTGAATGTCCTAATAAAGTACTAATAGCTTTAACACTAAAACCTGCTTTAGCTAATAAAGTAGCATAAGTATGCCTTAAATCATGAAACTTAATATTTGGTAAATTTAAATCTTGTTTTAGTTTATTAAAATATTTAGTATGAAAGCCACGACTACGACTATGGCCATAAGTAGAACAACAAATATAATTTTCATCAATAAAAGGACTGTTTTTGTCATTAATTCTACGACGTTTATTTTTTTCATATATTTTTCTTTGCTCTAAAATAGCTTCAAACAATAAGTCTGGGATTTCATTTTGTCTCATGCTTGATTTAGTCTTTAATTTTATTCTTTGCTTTGTAACAGTCTTTTTCTTATATTTATCACTCGATTCTTTTGTTCGACCTAATTGTTCTTGTAAATCTAACTTGCGATTAATAAAATCAATATCATCATATCTTAAACTATTAATTTCACTTATTCTAAAACCCATTAAAATGGCGAATAGAATTTGTAAATAAATAGGTGTATTTTTACTTTCATTTATTAATGCTTTCGCTTGTTCTATCGTTAAAGTTTTAGAAACATCTATATTTAATTTACGATATGGCTTTTTCTTTACTGTTTTAGGCAAATTAACATTTAAAGCCACATTTACACTAACTATATTATTTCTTTTTGCAAATTCTAAACTAATATTCATTACAGTCTTAACTATACGAACTACTGACTCATGTTCTTGTGATACTATATTATATAGTTTTTGTATATGTCCCATATTTAAAGTAGTCATTAATATTTTACCATATTTTTTTACTATATAATTACTCACAGCATTTCTATAACTTATATAAGTATTATAAGCAATATCAGACTTTTCTAATTTATCTAACCAATATTCGTAAAAGTCTGCGACTTTTACTCTAGGATACACTACATAAGTATGATTTTTTAATTGAGTAATAACATCATTTCTTTTATCATCAGCTTCTTTTTTAGTCCTAAAACCTGCATGTTGCTTAATTTCTTCATCATCTGTTCCATATATTAATTTAACTCTAAATCCATATTTACCTTTAATTTTAATTATAGAGTAAACTCGCCAATCTATGTATGTGTGGTCTCTTAATTTTAATTTCATGATAATTCTTCCTCAACTGAAAATATATCATTCATATAAGCTAAAATATGCTCACGTTCGTCCATAACACTACAATAAATTTCAAATGTTGTGTGAATAGAAGAATGTCCTAATAATCCTTTTATCTCAACTAAAGTTGCTCCATTTTCAATTAAAATCGTAGCAAACATGTGCCTCAATGAGTGGACTGTTATATGTGGAATACTATTCCTTGAACAAATCTTATCGATACATTGATTAAGTGAAGATAAAGCATGACTATCTCCAGTTTCAGTGCAACTAATATAATCTTTTTGAATATATTTGTCTTTATATTTAGCTTTATTACTTTCGATTAATTTTAGCCTTTTATCAAGCTCACACATAATTACTTTAGGTACTTTTATAGTTCTAAAACTATTTTCAGTTTTAGGTGGTCTTTCTATTCGCTCATTACGAATTACCTTCTTTGTACCTTTTTCTAATATTGGGTTATTTACTAATTGCCTACTGATAGTTAAAGTATGTTTATCTATATTAAAATCTTTTAACTTTAAAGCTAATATTTCCCCTTTTCTCAACCCACAAAATAAACCTAATAAAATTTCAAGATACCAATTTGTATGTTGAGCTGCTTTTAAAAACTTCTTTAACTCCTTTTTACTCAATACAGTTACTTTTGGTTTAGGACGAGGATACGACTTCGTATCCTTTGCTGGATTAAAATTAATGTAATTACTTAAAAAAGCGTCCTTTAATGACATATAGATAAATAATCGGCTAGTTTCACCACCAGACTCTGTCATTTTAGAACACTTTTCAATAACATCATCAAGATACAATGTAGTTATTTGGTTTAGTTTCAAATCAACCTCAACATTAGGAATAATTAAGTCATATATAGCATAAGCTCCAACCATTTTAGTAGTAGTCTCTATTCTTTCACTATATATTTCTTCAAACCAGTATTTTAAATAATCTTTAAAATACATATCTCTATTTAATTGAGGTGCATAATACTTTGTTACTTGTTCTTTATACAAAGTATCATATTTTTCATAACCAACTTCTGCTTCTTCTGGTGTTTTATAACCACCTTTCTTGCTATAAGTTGTAATGCCATCTTCGGACAATTTCTTTATTCTATGATACCATGAACCTCTTTCAAAGAAAGCATGGCTATATTTTGTTTTTTTTGAAGATGTATTCTGTTTCATATTTCCAACCTACTTTAATAATAACTATCGCCACTAATCCATTTATCAAATGGCTCTTTTGGAATTTTATATAACTTTCCAATTTTAATCACTATAAAAGGTTGTTGAGTTTTATAAACATCTTCTAAAAATTCATATAAAGTATTTCTACATAAGCCTAATTGACGTTGTATATCTCTAGGCTCATAAACTTTCTTATCTTCCATATCTCTTGTTCCTTTCTAATTTAAATTTTTATTATATACATATAATTTAACTTCGTAAACCGCTTTATAACTCCACATATTTTTTGGAATTATCTTTCACATATACACGTTTAGAAGTTTTTTTACCAGGCTCTTTTACTTGTTTAACTTTAGATACGTAACCATATAATTTTAATCTGCTACCAAATACATTTTTTGGTACAGCTTGTTCAGATATATCTTCTTTACAAAATCTTTCGTATTGGTCATAAACTGTCGAAACATATTTATTTTCAATGTCTTTTTCTTTTAAGAATTTTCTAACATTATCAGTTTCAATATAATATTCTTCCATAGTTCTATTAATAATGTCGCTCTCTGTAAGTTCGTAATTATTTTTGATGATTTGGTTCATGCCTTTAATAGCAATATTTAAAAGTGTAGATTTAGCCGATGGCGTGCTTAACAAATCAACAAGATTAGGAATACGGTCTTTCTTTTCCACTTTCATAGAAAAATCTAAAATAACTAATCTTCTAATTAACCCACCACTTTTATCATCAAATATTGGTAAATTATTGCAACTTACAAGCAATAAGCAAAAGAATTTTGCGGTTATAGGGTAAGAATATATTGGTCTAAAACTTAATGTCTCATGAGTTGCTATGGATTTCATTCTTGAAGTCTTATTATATTTTAAAATACTAAAATCAGCATCATCAGATACATTAAGTAATTTACCAACCAAATTACTTAAATTAGTGTCATCTTGTAACCCACCTATATCAATATTAGAAGTAAGAGCAGGTCCTAAAAATTTACATAACATAGCAGTAAAAGTTGACTTACCATTAGAGCCACTTGGTCCATATAGAAAAAAAATTTTAGATACTGGATGCTCAACTAAAAACATACTTCCAATTAACTCTACTAAAGCATTTTTCTTTTCTTCATTAAGGCTTGATATATCATCTAAAAATTTATTAACATATTCATCGTTTGCTTCTTCATCGTATATTACATCTAAATAAAAAGGACAGAAAAATGATTTATCAGAAACAAATTCATATAAACCATTTTCATTTTTTTTAAGTGAACCATTTTTTAAAGCAAAGCAAACATCACTATCTTTTTTAGGTGCTTTTATACTAAATTGGTATAGTAACTCTTGATATTGTTTATAAGTTAAAGAAACAATTTTACTCAATACATCCATGATATTACCATTGCCACTAACATAATTTCCATTTTCATCTTTAACATAAACTGCTCCATTAAAGTTAACAACACCTAATTCTTTTATTAAATCTTCAGCTACTCCTATTAAAAAATAATTTTTGTCTTTTTTTCTATTTTTATCGTAAGTATCATCTTGCTTTTCTTTGCTTTCTTTTAGCTTTCCCATTAATCATCCTCCTCAACATACATATTTGCTTTACATAATGCTATATAACTATCTAAATCTAAAATGGTTTTATCAAATTTATCTAAACTATCATTAAAAACATAATTATGATTAAAACTATTAGGCACTCGTACATATTCATCTTCATAGTCTAAATTAATATCTTTAGACATATCTCTATGTTTATAGATTTCACCATAAGATTTATCTTTAGTAGCAAATACACGACATATCTTCTGTTGTTGTAAATATTCACCTTTATACTCTAAAACACATTTATCAAAAGACTTGCCATAAGAAACAACTAACTGAAACCTCTCTATTTCATCATTGTCATAGGCTTCTTGGACTGTTTCTTCAACAGTCTTTCCATAAATCAAGCTGTTAACCAAGCATTTATCTATAATTGATAAACTATTATTAACATAACGGTCAGGATTATTTTTATAGTCATATTTTTTTAAATATTTACCTTTGCATTTTAGCTTACCTGTTTCTTCTATAATGACATAATTATTCACATCAAATTGGTATATGTCAGAGATTTTAGTTTCACTATAACCTAAATTAAATCTTCTACAAAAATCATTTATAATGTCTTTGATACTTTGATAATTATCACTCTCATATTTAAAAGTAATAGAATCGGTATTAGTCTGTATTAAAGTAATATACTTTTCTAATTCTAAAACTAATTGAGTTATAATTAATTGACCATTTATTGTAATCTCATTACAATTTTTAAAATCTGATAGTATATGGTTTCTATTTTTCATACACCCATAAGGCTTATTAAGTATTAATTTAAAACGATTAGATTTTTCTATATCAACTTTTTTTAATGCTATTCTATCTTTATATATCTGTTTGTATTTATCTGGGTTAGTAATAGCACGACTAAAATAATTATAATTTATCATAATTGTCGGATAGAATGAGCTAAAATCAATTTGTAAAATATTTCCATGCGCTGTATAGTTGGGTAGAGCTGAATGCAAACCACCAAAACCATATTTAGTAGGACAACCAATTAAATTATATTTTAGATATTTTTTAGTTAAAGTTTGATATTCTACACAATTTGTAAAGTCATTTTCTATATTCCCATAAAAATCTAATATCTCGTAAGGAATAATATCTAAATTTAAATCTTCACAATAATCAAAAGTAAGCTCATCGCTAATCTTCTCATACCAATTACACTCTAATATTTCAGTAGCAAGTTGATTTTCGGTGTATCTTATACAATGTTCATCTAAATTAAAGTCTTTTATAATACCTAACTTTGTTTCAAAATAACCTTTTCGATATTTAAAAAAATATTTTGTTGCTCTAACATCACTTTTACAGTAATTTATAGCAACCTCTAATTCATCATTAGTTAGTTTCCTATTTATTTTAAAATCAATAGGACTTTCTATTATACTTAAACCAAGATTAGCTTCTATCTTTTTTAAAGATACTCTTTTTAAATCTTGATATAAATCTAAACTTTTATAGAGATAATCACTAATTTTTAAATCAACACTTTTGTTATTACCATTAATAATTAGCTCATTATATTTATATGGATTCTCGCCTTCCAAAATTTTATGGCAAATTATATCATCATAATGATAATTATTAAAGCCAATAAAATAGTAGTCGGAATGACTGCTAATAAATTGTTTTAATTTTTCGCAGTCATTCACGATTACTTCTTCTTTAGTTTCTGTGCTAAACACCACTAACCAATCTTCTATAAAGACTTCAAAGTCAAAGAAGATTAGATGAGAGTTATCTAACTTCATAGAAGTAAGATTTCCCTCCATCAAGTGACTCAATGGTCACTTGGGCACGCCTGCCAGTAATTTCTGAAAGGCGATTTAGATAATTATCATTATCAAAATCTTCCTCTCTTAAATCTGGCAAATTGAAGTTCATTAGGATGTTTCTCATCCTAAATACACTTCTTTCCCATGCTTCATCGTTAATGTAAATACATTCAACGATGAAGTCTCCTGCATAGTCACCATTTTCTATGGTGCTTTTAATACCAATGAAATCTTTTCCATTGGTATTTGTGGAAAGATATACTTTCTTTACGATTATATCGTAACTTCCATCCTCCACATCCTTGAAGTCTCCATAGACTTCATCTTGGCTATGATTTCTTAAAATATCACGAGCCATCACTTTTTTTTCATAATTTGTCATCTTTTTTCCTCCTATTCTGTTTATATTGACAAATATGTTTTCGTTAACTAATATGAGCTCAAATAAAGTTAACACAGTCATCATAGCATTTATTTATAAAATAAATTTTTTTGAGATAATTCCCATGCCACTAATGACTACCAAATCACTTGGCACTTCCAGAATACTACAAAAAACGTAAACTACATTTTTTGAGATAATTCCCATGCGTTAATAACTACCAGGTCACTTGGTACTTCCAGAATACTACAAAAAAAGAAAACTATTTTTTTTGAGATAATTCCCATGCTACTAGTTTTCTTTTTAATATTTTAAGACATATCTAGTATAACTTTTATCGAGAGTCTCATAAGTATATTTATCAGCCTCTTTTTTACCTTTACTTTTTAAATATTCTCTATGTTCTTCCAATAAATCTACTAAATGGTCTGCTTGGTAAAACTCATAGTATTGACTATTTTCAAAATATAGATTATCTATATAATTTATAGTAAATCCTATAAGGTCTCCAATTTCCCTAACAATTTTACTGTCAGATTTTAATTTTACAACTTTTACTCCCTTACACCAACATAAACGGTTTTCTTCGGCATTTTTTAAATTTTTAAATAAAGTACGTATAACTTCGTTTATATCAATTTTATTACCGTTTAAAGCATTTAACTTTTTAAAAAATCTCCTAAATTTTTTTGTCTTCTCCTCTATTGACTTTTCTTCATATAAAGTTTTAATCAAATGCATTATTATATATACAAGTAAAGAAGTATAGATTATGTCTATCCATTCTTCATTATTATTTAATAATGTTAAAACTCCATACGTTTGTATAAATTGTTTTATTATACTTTCAAGTTTTTTTCTTTCTATACTTTTAAGAAGTATTTTTTGAAAGTCATTTCTAACAAAAGGCTGAGTTGTGATGATACATTTCCAAAGTTCATCAGTTTCAATTTTTAAAGCATTAAATATATAACGCCCAAACTTTTCTATAATTTTAAAACATTCTTCTTCATTATATAAAGATGCATATACTTGCATTTGGCTTTTTAGTTCTTTTTCAAACTCTTTAATAATCTTATTTGGGTTATCACTTTTTAAAGAATCATCATTTTTATTTTTTAACTTCGTTTTTAAATAGTAAGGACAATAACCATCAAAAATATTATAATAATTACAAATCACTTCATTGCTATTTAACCCATCTTTTAATAAATTTAATAAATTAAATTGTTCATTAAGGACACATTGTTCACCGTAAATCACCTTAATACCCTCATTAATTTCCACCTTATTATCTTTATATCTTTTTCTGTTAAACATTACAAGTTCTTTCATTTTTTAACCTCCTTTTGAACATAATGCTCTATTTTTATACTATGCAGATTAGCAAAAAGTGCGGTCGATTTCAGAAAAATTACGTACTTACAAACTTTTTATATATTATTCTTTAACTCACGTTTATACTTGTAATACGAATTTCTTGAGATACCACAAATTTTTATAACTTCTTCATCAGTATTAGTACCATTAAAATCTCTACTATTTTTAAGAATAATCTCTTTAGAGATTTTTTCTTTTTGTGAAGTATAAGTTTTACCTTTAATTCTTCCTATTTGCTTTCCATTTAATTTAGCTGTTTTAATACCCTCACTAGTTCTAACGTGTAAGTCTTGAACTTCCTTTTCAGCTTGATTAAAAGCTATTTTTATTTGTTCTTTAGCAAGTTCCATTAAATACTCTTTAACTGCTTTTAAAAGAATATCAGCATTAGTACCAGTCATCTTAATATCAACAGTTAATGCTTTTCTATAAGTATCAGTATTAATATGTGGCTCTTTTAAAAACTCTAATGTTACACCTAACTCAAACAACTCTTGATAAACTTTAAATCCCTCATCAGCATTTCTACTCATACGAGATACAGAGTCAAAGACTATCATAACTGTTTTACCTTTTTCTGCTTCTTTCTTTACTAAATTATAAAGTTTAGTCCACTCTTTACGTCCCTCTAATTTAGTTCCAGTATAATATTCTTTAACTATATAAGCATTAGGATATTTTTCTAAAATATTTCTTACTTGTCGTTCTATATTTTGTCTCTTAGTTGATACACGACAAAAACCATATATTAAATCCATTTTATTAAACCTCCCTCAATATAAAAATAAACCTTCCTTTAATTTAATATTAATAATTTTACATCATTGTTTTAAAGTGATGACATTTTTAATACTAAATAAAGATAGGGTTATTTTAATACATAGTTTTAACAAAGTACAATTAATCTTTTATTAGATCAATTTGTTTCATCAGTTTATTTAACTCTTGTTCTAATTCTTTCTTTGCTTCATTTTCTAAATACTCTTTGACTTTAGCTGGATTTAATCCTAAACTTTCAACATATAAGTTAAAGACAAACTCATCATAATCATTAATATTAACCATATAATTACCACCAACTTTTATAGCCTTTAACTTTCCATTATGTATATACTTACGAAGTGTCGCTGTTGATAAATTAAGTTTTTTAGACACATCTTTTAATCTTATTAGTTCTGTAGTCATAATATCAGTCCTTTCGTTAACTCTCATACACCTTGATAAAAAGGCGTTCATTATCATATATAAAAAGAGTGTAAAAAAAGTGTCTGTATAAATATATAGACACGAAAATTTGAACTTAAACTTCTTTAGAAGTTTTGGTATCATAATTAATAATATAAATATTTTTTAAATATCATTAAACAATTCACTTATAACGTTTTTAAGACTATCGTGAATAACTAATGTAGCTAAATTATCATATTGTGTTGAGTCTTTATTAATAATAACCATATTCTTACCATTAAATAATTTTACTAAACTACAAGTTGGTTCTACAGTGAGTGATGTTCCTGCTACGATTAATGTTTCTGCTTTAAAAATATATGAAGATGCTAAAGAGTATTCTTCTGAAAGCATTTCACCATATAGAACTACATTAGGCTTAATAATTCCACCACACTCACACAGAGGAATACCCTTACTGTTAAATACAAAGTCTGCACTATATTCTTTACCACATTTAATACAATGATTTTTATAAATAGTACCGTGTACTTCCAATACATTTTTACTACCTGCTTTTTGATGTAATCCGTCTATATTTTGGGTTACTATTGCTTTTAACTTTCCTTTTTGTTCTAATTTAGTTAAATAATAATGAGTTATATTAGGCTCAATATTTAATGAGTTCATATTAGTTTTATAAAAATTATAAAATTCTTGTGGGTTTTCATAAAAACATTTTACACTTAAATAATATTCTGCTTGTTTATCATATTTTTGTTTATATAGTCCATTTTCTCCTTTGAAATCTTTTAATCCACTTTCAGTTGATACACCAGCTCCGCCTAAAAATACTATATTATTTGAATTTTTTATTATTTCTTTTAATTTAATGATATCGCTATTCATATATTTATCATCTCTTTTCTTTATATAGTATTAATGAAGTAGTGGCTTTTCTATAGTTATAATTAAGTCTGCATATTCTTTACATTTATCTATACTTTTATCAATAGTATATGAACTTTCACAATAACTTACTATAATAACTTTATTTAAATTAACAGCTAATTCTTTTAATAGACTGAGTAGAGTAGTGGATTCTTTATTTAATGAATATGATAGTAATTGAAGATAATCTATAACAATAATTTCATATTTATTAATTATCTTATCTATTATTGAAAAGTCATCTATGCGTTTGAGATATACATCTATGTTATCATTTAATTTTAATCTACTAATAGTAGAACCTTCTAAATCTATGAAACACATTGTTTTGTCTTTTATAGAATTAGATATATCTACTAAAAAAGTAGATTTACCACTTCCAGTTTTTCCATTTACTAAAATTAAATTCTTGTTTTTTAATATCTCCATATATTTTATCATCTCTCTTTCTTTGAAATATAATATCATTTTTTTTATCGTAAAGTATATATAATAAAAGATGAATTAATCTTTTATTATTAAATCATCTTTATATTTAAAATATGTACATCATGTCCTGAATACTTTGTTAGTATTAACTGTTTTGCATTATATTCACTGGAAGCTGTTACTGTTTCTTCTGTTGTATTTGCTGAATTATCTACATAATATTTTATTAAGTAAGTATGCATTTTTTAAAATCACCACCTTTCATAAATTTATTTACTAATTAATTTTCTTCATAATCTGCAATTATTTTAGTTATATATCCTATTTTATGGAGTTCGTTAATCTTGTTAATTATTAATTCAACAGCTTCTTCTACATTTTCATCAGTTGTTAAGTCTATTTCTCCAATTCTTCCTGTTGTATCTTTATCAATTAAATTGTCAACAAGTGTAGCATTATATACACCAACAAACATTGGATAAGGATAGTTTTTTTCATTAATGATTTCTATACGATTATTATAAAAACATATTCTTAATCTAGGTTCAATATTTTCTGTTTCAAACCATACTTCGCCAGGTTGTATATAACTATATCTATAATTTAATACTATGCCTTTTTCTGCTAATTTGGGAATAAGCTTATTTTGAATATTATGTAAATACATAGGCATATCTATGTTGAACCTTTTTGGGCCTGCAATTGTAATCCATCTAGTGCTTAATTTATAAGAGAGATATTTTCTTCCAATAAAACTTAAAACCATTATTGTAAATGATGGAAGCGATTTCATTAAATAACTAGACTCTCCAATTAAGAACATTACTCCGTATGGTAACCAATAAAATAAAGCTATAATAAAAGGAATTATTAATATATTTTTAAGAAAATATAATAATTTTATTTTAGTACGCATATTTTCTATATATTTATCGCTTAATTCTTTGTTATAATCATTTAAATCATTATTCATACTACACTACACCTCTTACAACATACTAACTGTATGACTTCTAGTTTATTCTATCAATAGTATAGCATAAAATTCCATTTTTTAAAACTGTTAATATTATAGTTGTGTCAAGTTAAGTGGAATAAGCTCTTTACTTATATCTCTATTAAGAATAAGTTTTAATATTTTTCTTTCACTTATTGGTACAAGTTTTAATTGTATCATCTTTTTTAAAACAATCTTACACCTAGAGTAGTGTGAATAGTAATATAGTAAAACATTATATACATCTTCTAAAAATAATCTCTTTCCATTATGATAGTAACAATCATCAAAACTTTTCTTTAATCCTTTAGTCTCATACTTATACAAGATAATATTAGCTTTTAAAAATAATTCATATAAGTCGTGGTGTTCTAGTAATAATTGTTTTAATAGTTGTGGGTCAACATAGTTTTTATCTTTGTAAATCTTATCATATTCTTTATAAGTATCACTATTTAAAAGTTTATTGATTAATTCATCTGCTAACATTATTATTCCTCATCTTCTTCATCTCTTGTTCTACTATTAACTTTGTCAACTATATCTATACCTTTATCAGTATCTATAAATAGATTTAATTTAAGAAAATCATCTTGTATATTAACGTGAGCTTTTAATATATTAATCATCTTAATAAATTCTTCTACATATTCACTTAAAACAAAGTATAAACCACCGTGTTGTCTTTCTAGTTGTGATACATACTGTTTCTCTGGTATGAATATATCTCTAATTAAGTATTTACTATATATTTGAACTAGATTATTTACTTCAACAAATATAACATTTTTATCACTGGGTAAATTGTGGTGGTTATCACAGAGGTCATCATAATATAAAGATTTATCTTTAGTATATTCTTCTTTAATTCCTTTGATTAACTTGTCATAACTAACGTTTTTCTCTCTTAACTTTTTAAATAGTAGCTTTAGTTGTTTGTCATAGAAGTAAGTAAAGTTATTTAATTTAATAATATCACTAACTGTTAATAAATTGATAGTGTTATAAAATATATCATAATCTTTCATAAGTCTTGATGTAGTAGAACAAGCGACAACTACTTTACCATTAAATCTATTGTCAGAGTAATACTTTCTATAATAGTTTAGTAACAACATATAAAGTAAGCGACCTTTATAGTCGTATTTATAATGTATATCAAGTACGTCCATTATTTATTACTCCTTTTCTTTGATGATAGAAATGTAAGTCTATCTATTACATTTGTCATTATTTCATTATCATCTGTTTCAATATGTCCTTTTGTGCCGACAATTCCGTCTATTTCCATTTGTTCTTCCATAAGTTGATTAATCCCATATTTTTTTAAAGTAATAATATCACTACGTTTAGTATCATTTTCTTTTATACGTCTTGGTACTTCTAATTTTATAATGTAATAATCATCTTTAATAATCATTTCTTTTAGTATTCCTACAAATATTATTTGATTTAACATATTTAATTTTCCTTTCTATAATTCATTAAAAAAACTATGTCCGAATGTTTCTCTACAATTAGGACATAGTATATTTGGGTCTTGACTATCTGTGAGTTCGCTACAATATTTACATCTATTAATTCTTTTTTGTGGAATTAAAATATAAATATCATTAATTAAGTCTAGTATCTTCTTTATAATCTGACAAACTTCATTATCTTTTAATTCATTTGATAGTTTAGATAGTTCTTCTATTTGTAAGATTATATTTGACTTATCTTCCATAAATACACCACCTTTCTTATTAGTGGTTATATTATCAAGTTTTTATAGTTTGTAAACTACCAATTTTTCTTAAATATTATTATTCTAATAATATTTAAAAACTCTAACTTTTATTAGTAAAGTTGATTAAATACACTTTCTTTTATCATAGGTAAAGTAAGACTATTACCATAAGTCATCCCACGTTTATTTTGGAGTACTTCTGGGATTAGTTTTACTATTCTGTATATAATTTTATTAGTTTTAATCTTTCGTTAATCCACGATACTCCGGAATACATAGAAGTGATAGTAATTTAAAAAGAAATTTGATATATAAATATTCTATATTTATTATCAAGTTCTTCTTAATTATTACTATCAGCAGAGGTTATTCTTCCCAGTCATCAAAGAGAGAGTCATCAGCTCGAGCTTTCATAGACTCTAAATTATTAATAACTGATGACTTAAAATATGTAAGTAGATTTTCAATAGGATTAGACTTCTCATCTAAATAATCATTATCTTTAATTCTCTTTACAACATAACTTACAACTTGTATAACTAGTCGATTATTATTTTCTTCTAATAGTTTAGATAGAAAGTTGTCATAACTTAATAAATTAATATCATTTTCTTTAATAAAGTCAGAGTCAATAATACTTTCAGTTAAAAAACACAAGTTCAATTTTGTTTTATCTATTTTATCTTGTTTATTAATAGTATTTATTATAGTATTACCCGTCTCCATAGGTGGGCTTTCCCATGTTGGGTTTTGGGTATCTGGGCTAATATTAAGAAAATAAGGGTTAAAGTCCTTACACTCATATATTGAATACTCATACTTAAAACCATCTCTTGTGTTTTTCTTTTTAACATAGACATACTTATTTCTTTTTAATTCATTAAGATACTTGGTAACCACTTTATTACTCTTATGACTTATTTTACTAATTAAACTGACACTAAACTTTGTATCATCTTTACAAGATAATAATATTGTCATTAGCCCAATAGCACCAAAACTTAAATTCTCATCTTTTAAATATGTATTACTAATTACTGTATAATTATTATCTTTAACTGTTCTAAATATAGTCATAATATCAACCTTACCTTTAAATATAAGGTTTATTATAATCAGTTTTAACATTTAAAGTAACCACTAATATAAGTATTATTAAAACATCAATTCTAAAGTATCCCACGTTCATTTTGGGACACGTTTTAATTAAAGTTAATAATTTATATTACTTTAATAAAACATTAACCACGTTTTAAATGGATGCTATTTTTAACCACCTTATAACCTTGTGTTTGTTGGATTAATCAATTTTTATAATATTTGTATAAGGTGGTGGTACAACAGTGGGCATAAGAAAAGACATAAGAGAAGTTTTTAGGACTAATCTTAAATATTATAGAATTGAGAATAAGTTAACACAGGAAGATTTAGCTTTTAAAGCTGATTTAACTGATAAATACTTATCTGACTTGGAAAGAGGTTTATTTTCGCCTAGTCTTGAAAAGTTAGACTGTTTGGCTGAAGCATTGAATATAGATACTTATTTATTACTTAAATATGATGAGTCTCATCGAAATGTACCAAACCGTTTAGATAAAGTAACTGGTACTAGAAAATCCAAAAAGAAATTTTGATATATATAAGAGAATAGCTGTAAGTTTGTAAGTATGTATTTTTACACGAATAAAAGTCACAAATTTATATTTTTAGTTTTAATATTATTAATTCTAATCTTTTATAAAACTATTGAAATATAAAGCACAGATAATCTCTCATACTATTAGATAAGACACCAAATTTGGTGTCTTTCATTATAAGAGACGAAATACTCCACATTATTTTCTGGGAATAATTCTTTCATCTCTGAATAGAGCTGTCCTGCTAAAGTCTTATTATGGGCTAGTATTAAAGTTGGTTTATTAACTTCTTTAATAACATTAGCCATGGTAAAAGTTTTACCTGTTCCTGTTGCACCTAA
>CALVKV010000022.1 GCA_944333305.1 uncultured Bacilli bacterium | reverse complement strand
TTATATTTATATTTAGTGGGACATTTTTACTTATTTTTGAAAATTAAAACGAGACATTTTAACTAATTAATCACAAATTTTAACTCTTTTCTTACATTTTTGTCTTTGATTTTACCATTTCTTTTAAAGTATCATATAATTCTTCGGCACTAAGTTCCCTTTCTCGTTCTTCACTCACGCAACTAAACATATCATCATGATAATGAAGGCCTTGAAAAGGAGCGATTCTATCAAGATAATTTTCTTCAAAATAATTTAATTGACTACTACTTATTTCTTCTGGAATTGTACAAGTTACACTATCCATAGATTTTTTGTCATTAATTTCTTCTAGATAAAGCATCATATCTAAATATTTAGTAATAAGGCCAACATTAGGCCATATTTGAATAAAGCCATCTCCTTTTATTTTTTAATCCTGTAGTGGTTCTAAAAACTCTTCAAACAATTCATAAACAAGGGCATTATGTCCAGTTCTTTCATCTTCAATTTGAAAAATATTACCTTCTTTATCTACAGCTGTTACTTTTTGCATTATAAATACCTCTTTCTCTATTATAATATCATATAAAAAGAAAAAGAGTCTAAACTTTTGACTCTATCTTCTTTTAGCTGAACCATAACTATAAACTTTAATGTCTTTACTAGCATATGGTTCTTTAGTTTCTTCTAATAAAACAACGCCGTGCATGAACCTACCATCTTGACTTGGATCGTTTAAATATGTGCCAGTTTCTGGATCAATTAAAAATTGTCCTGGATGAGCTAAATCTGGTACCATCCTTCTTCTTTGACTTGACTGATAAACGAAATTGTCATCTTTATCTGTTGTGTAATAAGAATCAGCACCCCAGATGATATTATTTTCTTTAATACCACTAGATAGTAGTTGTTTTCTTAGTGCTTTTAATTGGTCATAATAGCCAATATTTGTTTCTGAATCCTTATGGTATGCACCATCCCAAACGCCATTATCATTATGCCACTCAGGTCTCCAATTCTTATCTTCATTGTATGTAGGTAATATATGGTCAAAAGGCGATGTAATAATAATTATGTCTTCAGGATTACCACCAGTAGCACTCGCAATAGTTTCTGGTATTCTAGCATCAATGTTTTCTACTTTACAGAAAGTAGAAGTTGCCTCCATAGTTTTAGTATTTATTGCTACTATATTTGCTCCTCCTGATACATTAAATCCAATTGCTACTTCTGGAGTATCAGGTGTAATTTTTGCTGTATGTGCCGTAACACCATATGCATATAAATCTTTCCAGTTTTCTAAATCTTCTTTTGTTACAGTATAACTTGAGCCTCCCATTTCTGGAGTTTTAGGTTGATCTGTCATAAATAAACGATTTAAATCGAATCCTACTTCTTCAGCAATTTTTGATCTGTTTGCTCTTGCTATAGTATTTCTTTCTTCAGCACTCATGCCTTCAGGATAAAATGCTTTAGCGGCATTCATATTACCGTATGCTCTATTAGTATTAAATACTACAAATTTTAAATTTTCCATTCTTTATTTCCCCCTTCATTGAATGTAGTCATATTATAGCATATTTTTGTTACTTTATAACAAGTATCTAAAAGTATTTATCTTACTTTAGAATCTAAAGATTCTAAGATATTATTTCTTTTTTCCTTTAAATAATCAGGAATATTAGTAACTAACTCTTCAGGTGCAGTATAATAAACAAAGATTTGAGTTGGTGTACCATGTGGAGCGTCACTATACCAATTATCCATAGGATTTTCTGTAACTAAGTGGCCAGTGTGTAAACCTAATTTAACAAGTTCACTTCGATATGCAGCAGAATATTGAGGTACATAAGTAACTCTATCAAATAAAGCATCTACTAAAGGTCTAACAGTTCTTTCTTTACTTTCTCTTACCTCATCATTAGATGGGCGACCGTCAATACCATAATTTACATAGTTTGTAATATCTTTAGCAATATTTTCATAGCATATAAATTCTTGAGCTGTTTCAAAAGAACCGCAACTTTCTGCTATCATTTGCATCATATTTTTATTATCCATTCTTTATTCCTCCTTCATTGAATGTGGCTATATTATAATACTTTTTCCTTACTTTGTCAATTAAAACAAGCTTAATTGATTAGAGTCTGGTAGTTCACTAACTATACCCATTTCTACCATTTTATCAGTTAGTGTCTTTGATACTTTACCACGTTTTTGTAAATCTTCTTTACTTAGGAATGGTTGTTTATCACGTTCTTCTACAATGGTTTTTGCAACGGTAACACCAAGACCATCTATTGTTTTAAATGGTGGTATTAAAGTATTTTCATGTTCGGTATCAACAACAAATCTTGTCGCATCACTTTTCTCTAAAGAGATTGGTGCAAATTTAATACCACGTGCAGTTGCCTCTAAAGCAACATGAAGAGACTCTATTATGTTTGTTTCTTTATTAGTCGCTTCAAATCCTTTAGCCATTAAATCTTCATATCTTGTTTTAATAGCATTATAACCTTTTATCATAGTCTCAATATCAAAGTCATCTACTCTAATTGAGAAAAAGGCTGCATAGTAGTAAAGTGGTTTATAAACTTTAAACCAAGCAATTCTAATAGCACTCATAACATATGCACAAGCATGAGCTTTTGGGAACATGTATTTTATTTTATGACAAGACTCTATATACCACTCTGGAACGTTAGCAGCTTTCATTTCTTCGACCATACCTTTCCATGTTTCAGGATCTTTAGTCGCTTTACCTTTTCTAACATGCTCCATTATTTTAAAGGCTCTTATTGGTTTCATACCCCAGTTCATTAAATTAACCATAATATCATCACGGCAGCCTATAACATCTTTGAATGGGACAATATTATTTCTAATTAATTCACTAGCATTGCCGGCCCAAACATCAGTACCATGAGAAAGTCCTGATATTTTAACAAGTTCAGCAAAGGTTGAAGGTTTAGTTTCAACTAACATATTTATAACGAATCTTGTACCAAGTTCAGGTAATCCTAATGTTCCTGTTGGACAAAGTATATCTTCTTCTTTAACCCCTAAAGCTTCTGGACTTGAAAGGATAGAAAAAATCTTTTTATCATCCATTGGTAGTGTTGTTATATCAATACCAGATAAGTCTTGCAACATTCTAAGAACGGTAGGATCATCGTGACCTAGTATATCTAGTTTTAAAACGTCTTGGTCAATAGCATGGTAATCAAAGTGAGTAGTTCTCCAAAGAGAAGTATTATCATCAGCAGGATACTGGAATGGAGTAAAATCAAAGACATCCATATATCCTGGTATAACAACGATACCTCCTGGATGCTGGCCAGTTGTTCTTTTTACACCAGTACAACCTTTAGCAAGTCTCTCAATCTCTGTACTTCTTTTTCCCTCAATACCGTGTTCTTCAAAATATCCTTTAACATAACCATAAGCTGTTTTTTCGGCGACAGTACCAATTGTTCCAGCTCTGTATACATTATCAACACCGAATAATACTTTAGTATATTCATGAGCTTTCCATTGATATTCTCCAGAGAAGTTAAGATCAATATCAGGAACTTTATCAGCATTGAAGCCAAGGAACGTAGCGAATGGCATATCTTGTCCTTCTTTACCCATGGGTTTGCCACATTTAGGACATAATTTATCTGGCAAGTCATAACCTGATGAATAATCTTTACCGTAAGGATCTCCTTCTTCATTAATAAATTCTGAATACTTACAGTCTTTATTACGACATAAGTAATGAGCAGGTAAAGGATTAACTTCAGTTATTCCCATCATAGTAGCAACAAAGCTTGAACCAACAGAACCACGGGAACCAACGATATAACCATCATCATTAGAATGTTTAACTAACTTTTGAGCGATTAGATAAATAACATCGAAGCCTCCACCGATGACACCACCTAAATTTTTCTTTAGGGTCTTTTCTATTTCTTCGTCACTTACATCGGGATTTTCTATTTTTAAGTTTTCTTTTATTACTTTTTTTACTTCATCAAAACCTTTTAAAAGAGTGGCATGTAAAGTGGCATATAACTTTTTAGTAAATTCATCACCACTTAAATTAGGCTCTTCTCTTTTTAATTTAGCTTCTGTAGCTTTATAGACTCCATCACCGTATAACTCTGTACTTATTCTTTCTTCTATATTATATGGAAGAGGACTACCATACATATCAGTTGCTTTTGTAAAAACAAGTTCTGTAACTGTTTCAACACTTTTATCGATTTTTGGTGAAAATGGAATACCACCAGTTTCAATAATAACTTCTATTATTTCTGTCATATCAGCGATTTTCTTAGGATTATCTATAACTATTAACTTTCTAGTAGCATCATCTAAGAATGAGAAATCTTCTAGCATCTCAGTTGTTGTTCTAAAGTGATTAGATGGAATATTTTTAATACCACCTCTTGCTAGAGGATGACGGCCTCCACCTGGTACTTTTTGATTAACAATAATTTCTCTATAAATCTTATCTTCTCTTGTTAAATGATGAACATCTCCTGTTGCCACTATCAATTTACCAGCTTCTATTGTTGTATCAATTATCTTCTTAATATTACTAATTACTTCACCCTCATTTGCAAAGTCACCTGTTTCAACTAAATGAGAATAACATTCTGGTGGCTGTACTTCTACATAATCATAGAATCTAATAATATTAGATAATTCTTCTTCACTTTTACTAGAAGCTTGTTTAAAGACTTCACTTTCATAGCAGCCACTACCGATAAGAAGTCCTTCTCTATATTCATTAATAATACTTCTTGGTATTCTTGGTGTCTTATATAGATAGGTAGTATTGGCAAAAGATACTATTTTAAATAGATTCTTTAGTCCTTTCTTATTTAAAGCAAGGATATTAATATGATTAGTATTACCATATTTATACATTTCTTTAGAATCTACTATATTAGATAATTGTTCCATAGTCTCTATATTTCTACTATCTAGCTTTTCTAACATTTTATAAAGAACTAAAGCAGTACCTTCAGCATCATAATCTCCTCTATGATGACTCTCTTCATCCCAAGGAACATTATATCTTTTAACTAGAGCCGATAGACTATGACGAGCATAGTTATTATCTAGGGTTCTTGATAATTCAAGGGTATCAATTACAGGATTTTTAAACTCTCCTAGATTATATTTTTTATAAGCCATTTCTAAGAAAGAAACATCGAACTTAGCATTATGAGCGACCATAGGTAAGTCACCAAACCATTCAATAAACCTTTTAACAGCATTTTCTTCATTATCTTTATCTTCTAACATTAAATCTGTTATATTTGTTATCTCTGTTATTTTAGCAGGTAAAGGTCTTCCGGGATTAATTAGTTCATCATAACGTTCTAATATCTCTCCACCTTTCATCTTAACGGCACCAATTTCAATAATAGAGTCAGCACCACCGGCATTAAAACCTGTTGTTTCAAAGTCGAAAACAACATAAGTTTGATCTAATAGTTTTCCTTTATTAGGTCTAATAACAATATCCACATTATCATCTACCATTACAAGTTCAGTTCCATAAATAGCTTTAAACTGATCTTTATCAACTTTCCCTTTATTATAATCTCTTACTAAGTTATAGACATGAGGAAAAGCTTGAACTCCATTATGATCTGTTATAGCGATAGCTTTATGTCCCCACTTCATCGCTTGTTTTACTAGTTTTACTTCATCTACTACGCCATCCATCTGACTCATCATCGTATGAGCATGTAGTTCTACTCTTTTTTCTATCGCATCATCAGTAATCTCTTCATCCTCATGTTCTACTGGCATAATATCTCTAGCATTAAGTACTAATTCATCTTTAGAAAAGTTATCAATTTTAGTATAGCCTCTAATCTTTAACCAAGTACCTACTTTTAGGGCTTTACAAAGTCTAGCATATTCTTCATCTTCATTACAAAAGACTTTACAGGCAATACTATCAGTTTCATCAGTTATTTTTAGAGTAATAATCTTAAAGTTAGTCTTATTAGATTCAAAATATTCAGTTCCAAAGATATAACCTTCGACTGTAACATCATTATCTTCTCCTAATAAAAGACTCATCTTAATAGGTTCACTATCTATAGTCTTACCTAGTATACATCCTTCATCAGTACTTTTCCTTCTTCTAGGAGTTCCATTATTACTATAATGTTTAGTCTCTTCTTTAATAACATCTTTTTTTATTGGTTCAGGAATAGTAACATTAGATAATTCATTAGTTATCTCTTCTTCTATTAAATTATCTTCTCTTAAAATAACTGGTATATAATCATTAAAGCCTATATTATGATAAAAATTATTTATATCATTACTTATTTCTTTTAGTCTATCTTCTTCTTTCCTGTTATAAGCGATTAATCTTAACGTGTTATCTTCAAAAACAAGAGCATCTTGATATATATTTATTAGTTTTATTTTATCTTTAGATTTTAAGGCATTTAAAAAGAAAGGATAATAGTCTAAAAGAACACTATTATTAGGATTTCTAACTGTAAAGTTATAAGTTAAATCGGAAGATAATAAACTTTTATTTTCTAAGAGATTAGATAATATATCTTTAGGTAAATATTTATCAATTGTCATTTTTACTAAAAAACTTTTATTATTTTTATTAATGATTATCTTATCTAAAGTAGCGTTTTTAAAAAAGTCTAAATAGTTATCTTGGAGATTAATTTTTTTTAAAAATAAATTCAATTTACCTTCCATACTGCATATCCTCCATCTGTTTTAAATTATTTCTAGTTCACTTATTTTTAAAATATGTTTTTGATTCTTAATACAAAAGTCAATAAAAGTTTTTAAGTCTACGGTTGCAAGTCCTCTTTCATAAGTATATTTATCAAGTTCAAAGATAATCTTATCTTCCATCATTCTATTTAATATTTCTTCTTTAGAATATCCTAAATACATTAGAAAATAAGGATATAATTGTTTTTTTAAATATTTAAGAGAATTATCTCCTCTTAAATAAACACTTTTCTTAAGTACTCTTGATGTCAATTCATTATCAATAGCAAGTTCAATAATAGCATCTACTATATCTTTATATTCAACTTGATAATTAGCAAGTTCTTTTCTTAAAATATGTTCAATAATATTTATAATGGCAAGTGTATAATCATTACTATCACTTCTATTACCCCAAGTAATAGTATTTACTCTTTTACTTTTCGGAATACTCATTCCTATTATATCTAACTTTTTATCTACAACTAAGACATGGTATAGTTTAATATCAAATCTAATTATATTTTTTAATTCTTTACTTAAATCTTTTTTTAAAGTATCCCATGTATGTAACAGTTCTAATCTATATTTTTCAGTTTCATTTCTTATTTCTTGATACATTTCACTTGCTTTTACCATATCAAAAATAGCATCATCATCTGGAATATAATTTTTAGGATCTTTTAAAATATGTTCTTCTTCTTTATATAAATCATTATAACTGTGACGATAGTTTTTCCACAATTTCTGTTTAAAATCTTGAATACTAGAAGAAATAGATGCTCTAAAAAGTAAGTTCCAAATTAAAACATAGTCATTTAAGACAAAGTTTAAATTCATACTGGCAGGCACCCCCAAACTATATTTAAAGTTTAACATAAAATTTATAAGAATTAAAGTGGATATAAGAAAAAATGATATAGAATTATCTAAATCATTTTTAAAAGTTTGTAATCACATAATAAACACCAAAACCTACTGCTAATATTAAGATTAAAGAAAATATAAATTTGAGAAAACCTATTAGTTTTGATGGTTTAATTTCTTCTTCATCTATTTCGAAGTCTTCTTCACTTAAGTCAAGACTCTTAGTATAGAATGATTTATCAATCTCATCAGATAAAGACATAGTCTTTTCTTTAACTTTATCTAACTTATTAGTATCTTCTTTTTTACTATCGTCTTCTATTTTAGTTGCTATTGGTTTTAACACTTCTTCATTAACATTAGTTGCCATCAAATCACTTAAAAGACTACTTGTGTTATCTTCTGCTTTATCTATTTCTTCTCTTAATTCTCTAGAAGTAATAGTATTTATTAACTCTTCTAATTCTTCTTCATTTTCAATAGGTTTATGACGAAGTTTTGTTTCTTCTTTAAACTTTTCTAAATCTTCTTCACTACTTTCCAAAATATTATATTTCTCATTATGAAGTTTTCTTTTCTTTTCTAAACTATCTTTTTCTCTTAATTCTTTTGCTTCTTCTAAGACTCTATTAATATCATAAGTCTTATGTTCATCTGTATTATAAATATAATTGAACTCATCCAACTCTTTTCTAACAAGAGGTTTTTCCATATTTAAATCATAATCTTTTATTTGGTGATAACCTTCTCTTGTACGATAATTTTTTTTAGCGGCATTTAACTCAACTGCTTCTATTTTTGATACATCAGTTATGGTGGTATATTTTTCTAGTTTTCCTAAATCATTATATAAGTCTTTATTTTTTTCAGTTCTGCTTCTAACTATGCCTTTATTAGAATTATCATACCGTTCCATTCGTCCCATCTTATCACCTACTTTACTATTACTTTAATAATATCATAGTATTTAAAAAAATTAAAGTAGGCAAAATTAGAAAAATAAGATATAATTAAAGAGAGGTGACAGAAAATGAAAGTAAAAGTTAATAAAGATGCTTGTATTGGCTGTGGTGCTTGTGCCCAAATATGCGATGAAGTATTTGAACTTAATGATGATGGATTAAGTGAAGTTAAAGTAGAAGAAGAAAATAAAGAAAAAGATGAATTTGTTAGTGTCAAAGAAGAACTTCAAGATGAAGTTAGAGATGCTGCAGAATCTTGTCCTACTGGGGCAATTGAAATAGAAGAAAAGGCTGAGTAATCAGTCTTTATTTTTTTCTAAACTATATACAATTGCAACTTCTTTTGGAGTTAAAGGACGATATTCACCACTTTTTAGTCCTTTTAAATCAAAGATAAACTCTCGCTCTCTTCTTAGCTTTAAGACAGGGAAACCAACACTTTCAAATATTTTCTTAACTTCATGATTGCGTCCTTCATGTATTGTAACTGTTAACATAGAAGTGTTTGTTTTATAGTCTGTTTTTCTTAATTTAACTTTAGCTTTTTCATAAGAAATACCATCTATAGTTACACCATTTTTAATTGCATTAATAGCATCGCCTTTAATAATTCCTTTAACTTTAACAATATATACTTTTTCTACAGCATTAGAAGGGTGCATAAGAATATTAGCAAATTCTCCATCATTAGTAAGTAGTAATACTCCTGTGGTATCATAATCAAGTCTACCAACAGGATAAATTCGTTCATGACAAGGAATTAAATCAACAACAGTTTTCCTTCCTTTTTCATCATTAGCGCTTGTGATAATACCTCTTGGTTTATTAAGTAGATAGTATACTTTGTTTTCTTTTTTTATTTCTTCATCATCTACTTTAATAATATCTTTATTAGTTACTTTAGTGCCCAGTTCTGTTACTACTTTTCCATTAACTTTTACCCTACCCTCTTTAATTAAAGCTTCCGCTTTACGTCTTGAGGCAACCCCAGCATTTGCAATTACTTTTTGTAATCTTTCCATTTAATATCACTCCATTTCAAAAGAAAAAGAAGAAATGAGTTATTCTACTTCAACTAATGATAGTTTATTATCTTCATGTACAAAGATAAGTGTAGCTTTAGTAGGATAATCCATATCTTCTTTATATTTTAAGGAAACTTCTACTTGATAAGCATTATCATCAGTAACATCTGTTCCTATAGTATATTCTATATTTTCAATCTTTTCAACAGTAACATCTGTAACTTCGGGTAATTCTTGAACTCTAGTGCCATAAATATCACTTTCTACATATTTATAAACTGTATCTTCTGCTTTTTCTAGGAAATTAGTTTTAGCATTTGTATGAACAAAGTCAATTCCTCCTACATCAGTGTTAGCAAGTTTATCATTTAGAGTATAGAAGTCCATTATAAACATTTTACTAACTTGTTCAAGATAAGCTTCTTCGTCAACTGGATCTTCACTTAAAATGTCTTTTAATTCCTGAAACATTTCTTTATATCTGTCATTTCTTGTAGATTTTAAGGTATAACCATACTCTTCTATTTCATTTTCAACTGTTGCTGTCCTAACATTTTTTGGCTGTAAGCTTTCGTAAGCAAGAAAGCCTAAGCCTGCTACTATTAATATAATCGCTATTATTAATATTACTTTTACTTTTTTCTTTAGTTTCATATATTACTCCCCTCTAATTCTCTTTAGATACAGTTTCTTCTTCACTATTAGGATTGAATAAGTCAAAGACAATTGCTTTATTAGATATATCTAATAATTTTTCAGCATATTCATTATTTTCTGTTATATAATTTTCATCTATTATTTCATCTTTTAGGAGTTTATATTCTCCTTTTTGACTGTTGTAATACATTAAGTTTGTTACCCAGTTACCATTCGGAAAGACAACAATATTATCATCTTTAGTTTGGAAAATATCATGTCCTAGGGCATATTTATTATAGAATCCTAACATATTACCAATAGTAGGCATTACATCATACATACCCATTGGATAATTAACTTCACCTTGGACAGCACCATCTTTAGTCCAAATTATAAGTGGTACTTTACGATCTAATTCGTAATCAAAACTATCATAGTCTACATAAGTTGGATCTTCTTCATCTTTTATATCATCAGTTGCTGGATCATAATTATACATTAAGTTAAATTCGCTTCTTGGAAGTCTTGCATCATGATCTCCAAAAATGATAACTACAGTATTATCAAGTAACCCAGCTTCATCCATTTCGCTAAAGAATTCTCCTAAAGCCTCATCGGCATAATGAACTGATTTAAAGTAATTACCTAATTTAGTTCCTTCTAGATATGGCGCTTCAATCTCCTCTGTAGTACCATCTTCGTTTGTTATAGTGGTTTTCATAGTAACAGAGAATTCTCCATATTTATCGGTATCAGAGAATGGTGTATGATTTGTTAATGTTATTATATAACCATAATATTTATCATGTTCTTCACTTATTTTCTTTAACTTTTCTACTGATTGAGCAAAGAATGATTTATCTGATAGACCTAGACCAATTACATTTTCATCATCTACTTCATAGGTTTCTTTACTATAGAATTTATCATAACCAAGTGAGTCGTGCATAGCACGTCTATTCCAAAAGTCAGCATTATTAGCATGCATACTGAATGTGTAATAGCCTTTTTCTTTCATAAGTGATGGTGTTGAAATATAAGTTCTATCAAAATAGCTTACGAAAGCCGTACCATTTTGAGTTGGCATTAAACTAGTATTATATGTAAGTTCAGTATCGCTACTTGTTCCTACACTTACTTGAGAATAGAAATTATTAAAATATAAACCTTCATTAATTAGTTTATTTAAGTTTGGTGTTACTTCTTCACCATTAAATGTTCTATTTATAGCAATTCCTTGCAAGCTTTCCGCATGTATTACAATAACATTACGTCCTTCTAAAACATCTGTATATTCATTAGTATAATCTTGCTCATCGGGACTACCTTCATAATATTCGTTAAATTCTTTTTTGGCATCATCATAACCAAACATAGCAGAAATTTGAGGGCCTATACTTGCAAAGATATCATTGCCTTGATATAAATAAATACCAAAACGCATAACTATATATTCACGATTCCACTGTTTAACAAACCTGCTTACTTCAAGGCTTGATAGTGATAAGATAAATAGAAGAAGTATTACACCTCCTGCTATAATTGTATTTTTAAACTTTTTAATTCTAGTTTCTTTAACATAAATTTTATATTTATCTTTTTTAACAAGACGATGATGATAATATATGAAAAAAATAAGAGGAAAGATATAAACTAAGTCTTTAATTTGTAAAACATTTTCTACAACCGCATCTCCTACTTCACCAATATATTGTGTGAGTGATAACATGGATACGCTAGCAAATGAAGTATAGAATGTGTAATAAGCAGAGTTAATAGTGCAAATAGCTGTAAAAATGACAGCCCATATTAATAGATAAGTATATCTTCCCCTGCCTTTAAACAAATAAGAAAATGAACCTATAATTGTTACTATTGCAAGATCTGCTACAATAGGCTTAATAGATAAATAATTTTCCATTGTAGGCATAGTAAAAATTCTTAGTAAGGTAGAGTTAAGTACACATACTAAAATATAAACAAGAAAAAGCCTATTTTCTTTAAAATAGTTACTTATTAATTTATCTTTTTTGATTTTTTTAATTTTTTTTATAATTTTATCTTTAAACTTAATTATTGTTTTCTTCATAATTACCTCACTCCTAGACATTATAGCATTTTATTATCTATTTTTCAATTTTTCATGTCTAATATAACAAAAATGATAGATTATTTTATATATTATTAAAATTATAAAGATTATTTGGCTTGCTAAGACTATTACAAACATATCATCTTGTTGATAAATATTAGCAGTGTCTATTAGACTTAAGTTCATTGATATAGCGCGAGATATAAAATTAGTAAATAGATAAAGATGAATAGTGGTAAGAGTATAAGTAATTATTCTATTTAATTTGATTAAATTTTTCTTTAGCATAGTGTATATTAGTAAAACTAATGAGATGACAGCTGTTAATATGTAAAAAATAATATTTGGAAAATAGAAACATCTCATTATGGTTTTTATTATTTCACTTAAAACATTTATGATATCTTCGGAAAAATAGAAAACTAATAGTGAAAAAAAGAATATTATTAAAGCTATTAAAGCTATTTTTACTTTCTTACTTTGTCTTTTTTCGTTATAAAGTACAAATATGTAGAGAATAATAAAGATTAAAAGTATCTCAATCGTCAAAAAAGATTGAAATGGCAGTGTTATAAATGTTAGTAATTGGTCTATTAAACTTAAATCCATATTTATTCTCCTTTTCATTCTTAAATTTCTTCAAATATATAAATGGTCTGATTATAATCATCATTATGGGTACAGGTAATTAAAGTTAATGTTTTCTTTGTAGGATCACGATAGATTGCTACTGTTCCAGTTTTAGCTTGATTATATATATTTGTTAAGCGATAGTTATAGGTATTGGCATTATAACTAACGCTAGCTTCATCCCCTATTTCTAATCTATATAATTTATCAAAGAAGGAAATATAAGCATTACCAGAGTGTGCCATTAAGATAAAATTACCCATAGGAACATCAGGATAGTCTGCTTCGTTAGCAATAGTTACATTATATTGTATATTATTATATCTTGACTCTTTAGAAACAAATCCTCTTCTTAATTTTATTTTGGGTATTGATAATTCTCCTATATATGAATAATTAGCTTTTTTATCATTTTCTTCTGCTTCTTCTGTATTTTCAGTAGTTACAGTTAAATTTTCGGTGTTTACATTATTAATAGTTGTGTTATTATTTTCATTAATATTCAATTGAAAGATAGCTAGTCTCATCTCTTCAAAGACTTCTTCTTTTAATTTTTTTAAAGGGGTACTAATAAATACTAATATTCCTATGATAAGGAAGAAAAAGCCAACTTTAGAGAGTTGGCTTTTTATGTTTCTATTTTTTCTTTGCATTTTTTGGTCTTTTAGCCACAACTATTAAGACAATACCTGCTATTATAACTAAGGCACCTATTCCATATACTAAATATGAATTACTAGAGGTATCGGGAGCTGGTATTGTTGGTGCACTTATATCAAAAGATGTTGATGATGTAGGTCTTTCTATAAGTCCTAGTAATGCTCTTTGCAACTCTACTTCGTCATGATTTGTTGGATTAGGATTATAGACATAAGCATCATAATAATTTGCAAAATTTCCTGTAACTGTAATATTTGCTTTAAAATTTTCTGATTGTACTTCTTCTATAGGCACTCTTAATTTAAATCCTGTATTAGCATCAATATCGTTAGCACTTATTGGATTATTATTTTCATCAAGAATTTCTACATTTCCAACAGAACTATTTATTTTGATTGAGTAACTTTCTAAACTCGAATTAGAACTTACTGGTTTAATAATACTAGTTTCTACATATTTATCATTTATTGTATAAGTGATATTTGATGTGTCAATGTTAATATCTTGACTACCAAGTGATTCATTATAATTGTTTTGGTTTGCTACAGCTCCTTCAACTAAGTTAATAACATATTTTCCATAAGTCGTATCTGCTTTTATTGCCTCTTTATCTTTTTTAGATAAGTTGTTATAGTATGCATAATTACCCCATTCATCATATTTTGTTTCTTCACTATCTGTAGCTGTACTTAAATCATATGATGTATAGTTTTTATCATCTGCAAATCCGTTGGCTCTATCTATATACCACCATACTGCTAATTGAGTTAAATAATAGTCTTTAGCTCCATCTCCAGTTATACTGTCATTTTGTAATATATATATTAATCCATTATAAGTTGCACTTCTTCCTGTTTGTCCTAGTGTAAAAGCTGATTTAACAGAACTACCTTTTTCATATAAATGTGCTAATTCAGGTTTTTCTTGAGTAGCTCCTATCATTCCAAGTCTATGGTCCATACAATAAATATAACTTAATCTATCAGATCCACTTGTCCCATAAAACTCTTTAGGTAATGAAATATCGCCAATTAAAGTTTGGTTTTCTACAGTCATACCTGAATAAAAACTATCTGGTAATTGTTGTAAAAATCCTGCAGCATAGCTTTCTTTAGGGTTAATAAATATTCCTACAACTAGTAATACTGCGATTAAGCAACAAGAAACAATTCCAATTTTCTTTACATCACTCATTGCTTTATCCATTTTGTCTTGACTTCTTTTTTCTTTACTTCTTTTTATTTGTCTTTTTGAACTCATTTTAGAACTCATATAATCACCTTACCTTATACAAAGTATAACAAAAGACTGTGTTTTTTTCAAGAAGTTTCAAATATTAACTAGATAAATTATAATATGAATGTAAATTAGTTGTTATTGTTAGACAAGGCGTTCTATTTCTTTTCTACTTAAACCTGTATATTTAGCTACAGCATTAATTGACATATTGTCTTTTAAAAGATTTCTAGCAGTTTCTTTTTTTCCTTCTTTCTTACCATCACTATAACCCTCATTCCTGGCAGAATTTATCTCTTTTTTATGTACTATCTTGGCATCATATAATGCTCCATACTTATCATCTAATCCTAATTCTTTTAACTTTTCCATAATCTTTTTCTGAATCTCCTACTATCTTTTCTATTTTTAAAAGATGTTACTGTTAACACTGATAAGTAAATATTATATTCATTATTTCTAATATTACTTTATAATTATATATTTTCTATTATTAACAAATTTAAATTAATTTTAAAATATCTTTTTCTTTTAATCCAGTATAATCTTTGATTTTACTTATACTTTCTCCAGATTTTAACATTGTCTTAGCAACAAAGGTAATACCATCTTTTTTGCCTTCTTTTTTACCATCACTGTATCCTTCATTCCTGGCAGAATTTATCTCTTTTTTATGTACTATCTCAGCATCATATAACGCTCCGTATTTATCATCTAATCCTAATTCTTTTAACTTTTCCATAATCTTTCTCCCTTCTTCTAAATCTCCTACTATCTTTTCTAATTCTTTAAAAGATGTCGCTGTTAACATCGATAAGTAGGTATCATATTTGTTAGTTTCATTATATACTATCCCTTTATAATTTAAAAGATATATTTCTATTATTTTTATGTTTTTTAATTCTTTTTTATATTTTTCATCTTGCAACTTATAATTTATTATACTATCCTCTTTTCTCCCCTCATGATAATGCTAAGATAAAAATGTAGGAAATGACTAAAATAAAAATGTCAGAAAACCTACAAAATTATCTTAGCATT
>CALVKV010000021.1 GCA_944333305.1 uncultured Bacilli bacterium | reverse complement strand
TATATAAAAGACTATTTTTATCGATAGTAACAGTATGAGCAGGTGCAGCATAATCTTCTTTATAATGTAATTCTTTATTAGGAACATCTAATAATTTAAAGTTATCTATTTTATAGTTAGCAATCATCTGCATACCTAAACATACTCCAAGTATTGGAATATTTCTTTTAAGACAAAAATGTAAGACATAATAATCATATTTAGTAATCTTATCTCCACCAGGAATAAATAATCCATCTAACTTTTCTATCTGATATAAAATCATTTCTTGTTCCATCCCAGTTAAATTAGGAGCTTCACTACTCTTAGTAGTAAAATAATCTATATCTTGAGGAGGTGTTAACATAATAGGCACTCCACCTGCTTTAATAATCGCTCTTCTTGTACTTTCCATACAGTACTCTATAGGTGTACCATTTTCATTAACACCACTTCTAGTTAAAATACCAATAATAGGACCCATTAGAATTTAATCCTCTCTTCAATATATGGAATAACTTCTTCTAGTTTTAATGTTACTTGTTCCATAGTATCTCTATTTCTTAAAGTAACAGTACCATTATCTATTGTATTATCATCAACAGTTAAACTAAAAGGTGTTCCAATAGCATCCTGTCTTCTATATCTTTTACCAATAGAACCTGCTTCATCATAACTAACCATAAAGTTTTTAGATAATAAATCATATATCTCATTAGCTTTCCCACTATGTTTTTTCTTAATTAAAGGTAAAACTGCTACTTTATAAGGTGCTAAAAAGGGGTGTATTTTTAATACTTCTCTTTCACTTCCATCTTCTAAAGTCTCTTTTCTATAAGCCTCTGCAATTATCGCTAAAGTAAGTCTATCAGCACCAACAGTTGACTCTATTATATAAGGAATATATTTCTCATTAGTAATAGGATCCAAATATTCTTGACTAACAGAAGAATACTCTTGATGTTGTGATAAATCATAATTAGTTCTATTATGAGTACCATTTATCTCTCCCCAACCAAAAGGAAATAAATATTCTATATCACATGCCTCTTTAGCATAAAAAACTAACTTCTCATGGTCATGAAATCTAAGTTTATCTTCTGGCAATCCTAAATCCATAAAATATTTTTTTGCATATTCTTTAAAATATTTATATAAATCACTATCTTCACCTTCTTTACAGAAAGTCTGATATTCCATTTGTTCAAATTCAATAGTTCTAAAAGTAAAATTACCAGGAGTTATTTCATTTCTAAAAGCTTTACCAATTTGTCCAATACTAAATGGTACTTTCGCTCTCATACTTCTCCCTACATTTAAGAAATTAACGTACTCACCTTGAGCATTTTCAGGTCTTAAATAAATAGTATTTTTACTATCATTTGTTACTCCTCTTTTAGTTTCAAACATCAAGTTAAATTCTCTAATATCAGTATAATCTGTCCCACCACAGTTTGGACAAGGTACTTTATGAGACTTAATATAATCCATCATTTCTTCTTCGCTCATACCATCTGCATGAACATTAGAATCGAAATCATCAATTAAATTATCAACTCTATGTCTCATTTTACATTTTTTACAATCTATTAAAGGATCAGAAAAACCAGATACATGACCTGAAGCTTCCCATACTCTAGGATGCATTAAAATCGCTGCATCTATTTCGTATGCATTCTTTCTCTCCTGTATAAATCTTTTTCTCCAAGTATCTTTAATAGCATTTTTTATTCTACTACCAACAGGACCATAATCCCAAGTATTAGCAAGACCTCCATATATCTCACTTCCTTGGAATATTATTCCATATTGCTTACAGTAATTAACTAAATCTTCCATCTTAATATTACTCATTATCTCACTCTTTCCCTTTCTTGTTCACTACCATTAATTTTTTTCTCAACTTCTTCTAAATAAGCTTTCAATTCTAGAGGACTTCTAACTTCTTTAAAATAAGTCAAAGTATTACTAGCAAGACCTTCTTTATATTTTCTTTTTAAATCATCTATTAGTTTATTATAAACACCATCCATATTAACAACTACAAGTTCTTTATTTTTATCATCTGTTTCTATCTTACTATTTAAAAAAGAACAAAACTCAGAAAGAGTACCAGTTCCACCATCTAAGAAAATAATAACATCACTATTTTCATAAATATGCCCAGCTCTTTCAAAAGTAGAACCAACTTCTATCTTAACATCTGCAGTAGTTCTATTAAGCTCAAGTCTATTACCAACAGTTATAAGCATATTACCATTTTCTCTTAAAATTTCTTTAACATCTCTCATAGAGCCAGTTTCCCCTGCCCCCATAACAAATGTATAGCCCATATCTGCTATCTCACTAACTGCTCTCGAATTATTTAAACGAGACTCCATACTAGCAGTATCTCTACTTCCACACATAATTCCTACCTTCATATAATTAACCTCCAATTACGTTCCTTGTTCACAACTTTATTATAAACACTATAGATTTAAAAGTCTAGGTAAAAATATTGATACACCTATAATAACCGCAAATATCGCCGCAACTAGTACTGCCCCTGCCGCTGCATCTTTTGCAACCTTCGCCTTTGCTTTCTTCTCTTCAGTTACAAGATCAACTACATTTTCCAAAGCTGTATTCATAAGTTCTAAAGAAAGAACTAATGCAAAAAGTACAAAACATACTCCCCATTCTACAAAAGTAATTTCAAAGACTATCCCCGCTATTATAACTAATATCATAACAAGAAAATGAATTACCATATTTCTTTCGTGTTTTAAAGTATAAAAGATTCCATTAAAACCATAAGATAAAGTCTTTAATAAAGGTTTCTCCTTTTCTTTAGGCTTAAAAGTTTTCTCAAAAAAGTAAATTAATACTAAAAGAATTATAAGTCCTAAAATAACCCCACCAATAACATCAGTTACATAATGAACATTAAGTATTAATCTACTTAAACAAATCAAAACTATCAAAGTTGTAAGTAAAGATGTACCTATCACTTTATATTCTTCCTTACATTTACTTCTTCTAAGCAAGTATATTAAAAAGCCATAATAAGTCGTAGCAATCAAACTATGACCACTAGGAAAACTATAACTTGATAAAAGCTCACTACCTATTAAAGGTCTTTCTCTTAAAAATATATTTTTAGAAACAATAATAATACCTGCACTAATTAAGGTATTAATTATAACAAACAATCTCTGATGATTAGTATTAAGTAAAAATATTAAAAGCATTGTAATAATAATTATCGCCTGACTAGAAGCAAATGATGTAACTATATTAGAAACCGTCATTAAAAACTCACTTTGATTATGAGAAAGGAAATTATATACATTATTATCTATTACTAAAGTTACATCTAATAAAACCCCTAAAGTTAAAATAATAAATAAACTTATAAGAATTATTAATCTTTTTTTCATAACATCACTACCTTATTTTAATTTTAACACATTCTTTAACATTTTCTTACTATTTAAATAAATTCCTGTATATCTATCATAATAATCCTCTAAAAATTTATTTATTTCTTCATTTACTTTAGGATTAACATCTATTTTCGTAATTTTCTCAAGATCAACATAATAATACATTTGTAAAAGTTTAATTGCTTTATCGCTATAATATCCTTCATTTTGATAACAATTTTTACAAATAAATCCACCTGCTGTTGGACTTAAACTAACTATATTAGTAGTTTTTCCACAAACAGCACACCCTGTAACAATTGGACTAACACCTAAAAAATCTAAATATTTAAGTTCAAGAATATTAGTAATAACGGCAGGATTAAGCCCATCTTCTATCTTATCTAAAGCTGCGATTATTAAAGTTAGTATATCTTTATCTTTAGATTGTTTAACCACTTGTCTTGTAAGATCCAAAAGGTATGATGCATACACAACATTTTCTAAATTCATAACTGTTTTTGGATAGTCACTAATTACATCAATACTAATTAAAGTTGATAAAGCATTCTCTTTATAATAAAAATGAAAAGTTCCGTATACTAACTTTCTAGAACTACCTCTAAGCTTACTTTTTAAATTACGACACCCTTTAGATATAATCCCAATAAGACCATATTCGCTAGTCAAGACATTTAATATTTTACTAGAATCACTATAATTAGTCTCGTTTAGAACTAGTCCCTTCACATCCACTATCTTCACAAGTATCACTTTCCTTTATAGACTTTGCTAAAAGAAAATATCTAATATCACCAGTCTTTTTAAATAAATTCCATAGTTTTTCATAATTATTCATATTATCACCTATTAATATAATGATTAATAAGTAATTTTTTTATTCATCTTTACTATCAATTCCAAGTTCTATTAAATACTTTTCTTTATCACGCCAATTCTCAATTACTTTAACATGTGTTTCCAAAAACACTTTTTTCCCCAAGAAATCTTCCATATCATTACGAGCAAGGATGCCTATACGTTTTAACATATTACCATTCTTACCAATAATAATTTTCTTTAAACTATCTTTATCCACAACTATCAACACTTGTATATGCACTAAATCATCATATTCTTCAAAGTTTTCCACATAACAAGTAACACTATGAGGAATCTCTTGTTTTGTTAACATCATTATTTTCTCTCTAACAAATTCCCCCATAATAAACTTAACTGAGACATTAGTAAGTTCATCATTAGTAAATATAGGCTCATCAAGTGGTAAGTATTTTTTTAGTGTTTTAATTAAATCATCTATCGCTTTCTTCTTTAAAGCAGATATAGGAATAATCTCATCAAAATCATATAGTTCTTTCGCTTCATCTATTGTTTTAATTAATTTCTCGCTTCCAACTTTATCTATTTTATTTAAAATTAAGAAAACTTTAGCTTCTTCATTTTCTTTAATCTTATTTAAAACAAACTTATCTCCTTTACCAATACCACTAGACGCATCTATTAATAAAAGGATGATATCAGCATTATCAATATTTTGATAAGCTTTCTTATTTAACACACTACCAAGTTTATTCATAGGTTTATGAATACCAGGAGTATCAATAAAAACAATCTGAGCTTCGTCATCTTGATAAATACCTTCTATAATATTTCTTGTAGTACCAGCTTTATCTGTTGTAATAGCAAGTTTCATATTAAGTATTGCATTTAATAGTGTACTCTTACCTACATTAGGTCTTCCCATAATTGAAACAACGCCACACTTCATAAATTTACCTCCTTACTTAAATTACAAAATTTCATCTAAACTCAATCAATAAAGTATTACATCTTTAAGAAATAATACTCTATATAATTAACTAAGTAACTTCTATAATTAAAACAACTCTATAATGCTAGGTATAAAAATCATTAAGGCAATAATTGCACTAGTTAGAGTCAAAACAAACTCTGCCGCTGATGCTGTATCTTTGGCAACTTTAGCAAGTGGATGGAATTCTTTAGTAACAAGATCAACTGTACTTTCTATTGAAGTATTTATAAGCTCAACTACTAAAGTTAACCCAATAATAGCAATTATAATTAACCATTCTGTAGTTGATATATTAAGTAAAAAACTAAGTAATACCAAAATAACTGTACATACTAAATGTATATACACACTCTGTTCATTTTTATAAGCTGCCTTTAATCCATTCCATGAGTTATTAATACTTGAAATAATTCTTTTAAATCCAAATTTTTTCTTATTTCTATCTGGTGATGCCATATTCCATCAAAACCTCCTCTTGTTTCTTAAACATAACTTCTGCTTCTTCTTCCTTCTCATGATCATATCCTAATAAATGATAAATTCCATGTACCGCTAAAAAACATAACTCTCTTTCCAAAGAATGACCATATTCTTCCGCTTGTTCCTTCGCTTTATCTAGACTAATATAAATATCTCCTAATAATCTAGTTCCATCAGGAATAACCATATTTTTATCATCTTCTAAAGCAAAACTAATAACATCAGTTACTCTATCGATACCTCTATACTCTTTATTTAATTTATGAATATAGGAATTGTCTACAATTATTATACTACAACTTGCATTTTTTACTCTTTCAATTTCGAAAGCTTTGTTAACTACTTTTTCTATTATATCTTTATATGGGAAATCATCATTAGTTTCATTATATATGTTAATATCATTCATTAAACAAAACACGCCCTTTCAATGCCCATATTGTATCATAAAAAAAGAAGTTTTTAAAGTAATGTTATTAAACCAACTAAAAGAATAATAGACACTAAATTTAAAAACCACTCTCTTTGTAATACCCTAGGACACATATCACCTATTTTTAAAATTAAAATATATAAATAATGTCCCAAAACTCCTCCAACAATATTTAATAAAATATCATCTATATCAAAAACTCTACCTATCATTAACTGTGTAGATTCTATTGTCAAAGATGTAATAACAGTTAAAGCTAAAATAGGAATTAATCTCTTTTCTTTTAAAAAATAACTCGTAAAAAAACCATATGGTAAAAACATAATTATATTACCAAGTACATTCTTTAAAAACAATCTACTACCAAAATCATATCTAAACATTTCTCTAAAGGGAATTAAATTATTACTAGAAATATTATTATTGTCTTGAAAAGTAACAACTTGGAATAAACACAATATATAAATAATGAAGGATAAAGCAATAAGCTCTTTATATAAAGAAAACTCTTTTTTATTTTTCACAATATCTGCAACTCTTAAAGTAATAGCAACTACTACAGAGATAATTATCATAGGTAAACTAAATTCAAAAACATTACCAATAGTCCTACTTAAACTTGAAAACATGCTCTTCCCTCCTTTACAGCTTTAACTATTTTCTTCTTCTATACGTTGATTTTCCTTTTCAATATCAAAATCTTTTAATGAGTTATAACTAGTTATATCTTCTAGAACTTTAAAGAAAATCTCTATATCTATTCTATCAGCATTCTCGCTCTTTTTCAAAACCTTTTCTTCTAATATTGTAATATCATTCCCTAATTTTGTTTTTAATTTCTCTATTGCCAACGGTTTAATATTTTTATCATAATTTTCAGCAAAGTTAATATCTGTTAATTTAACCTCCTCCTTTTTAGTTAAATTAATACTAATAGGAAGAAGAGGATGTTTATATAACACTTTTTTACTATCTTTAGAATGACTGTATTTATCAAAATCTGTAATACTAATATCATCACTCAGAAAACTAATTTCAAGAACTGTTTTATTATTACCAGTTTTCCTTTCTTCATGATAATTAGTTGGTAAATTAAGAGATACTTTATACCATACCTCTGCATAAACTTTACCAATCGCTCTCGTCTTACTAACAATATTGCCATTATTTCTAATAAGGCCACTAATTAAAACATCACCAGCATTTACATAAGCATTTTTTTTAGTAACAACTTCACCGGACTCTGCAATTATTCTAGTAACAAGACCACTTTTTTTAGCAACTATATTACGTGGTTCACTTTCCTTTTCAATATCGTTTTTAACTCTTCTAATCAATTTTACTTCATAACTAACACCTTTCTCTTTTATTTCAATCCATTCTATTATATCTTTTTCTTTTTTTAAAATTTTACTCTCTATCTTTTCTTTTTCTTCATAACTAATTTTAAAATTATATTTTTTTAAACCAAATTCTTCTAAATCATTTAATATAATCTCTCTTAATTCACTGTCTGTATCTATAACTTTAATAGAAAAAATTAAATTGGTAAGTAAATTAAAAAAAGCAAAGCCAATTAAAGATACTATAACAAATAACTTTCTTGCCTTAAGAAAATGCACAATATTAAGAAGGCCCTTTCTTTTAACAATTTCTATATCATAAGTAGTATTTATTTTTAAAAGATTAGCATAATCTTCTTCTACCACTTCAATTATAAGATATTCTCTCGTTCTTTTTAAAACTTTAAAGCTTATATTTAATCGTGCTAATAACATTATAAAAGTATCTAATCTTTTACCAGTAATTCTAAGTACATAACTACTCATATTTTATCTCCAAATTATCAAGCCTACCTAATATAAGCAATTCTTTATCTGCTAATTTATTAAGAGAAAAGTCTCTTCCTTCTAAAGTAAGTTTTTTAGAAGGAGCTTTTATTATTATTTTATTACTTCCAAGTGTTAAAATCTTTTCGTAATTAGTTATATAAATCTTCTTATCATAAATATTAATATGAAATTCCCTTGGATCAAGAAAGTTTCTCAAATAGTTATAAGCCATAAAACTTCACCTAATAAATAATATGCAAAAAAGGAAAGAAACATTAGTCTCTTTCCTTTCTTCTTTTACGCTCATTTCTACGTGCATTTTTAATGGCTTCTTTTTTAGCTTTTCTTCTTCTAACTCCTGGTTTATCATAAGCATCATGTTTTTTAGCTTCAGAAGGGACACCACTTCTTGCAAGTTTTTGTTTGTACCTTTTAATCGCACCATCTAAATTACCGTTTTTAACAGGTACTTGTGCCATACTACTATCCCTCCCTTCGCTTTTTTTCTACAACTGATTATAACACCTCATACCTTGAAAAGACAACATTTTTTTGACACTTTTTACACTTTTAAAGACTTTTTTCTAGTATTATCCCAAAAAATTGTCCAAAATTATAAAAAGAAATAACTAAAAAACAATTAATTAACCCTAGAATTGTGGTCTTAAAAACATTCTTTATTCTAAGGGACATATATTACCACTTCCTATTCTTCTAACAGAACTACCTAATTTTCTCCCAGCTAAAATTAAAATTTCTATTAAGTCACCAACATATTTTATTGCTGTAGAAGTAAGACTAAATCCTCCTTTTATATTTTTTAATTCTTTTTCTGTCAAAGTTCGCATTAATCTTCACCTCCACAAGGTTCTGGATTTGTAAAACCACTAACTACACCTACAATAAAAGAAATAATTACTGATATACCTATTCCAAGTACTGCTACTGACATACCAGCACCACCCTTAATATTCTTCATTTCATTTTTCGTTAACTTTCTCATTTTGACCTCCAACTATCGATTATCAAACTAAAGATACTCTTTTTTATATTAGGTAACAACAAAGTTGTATCATCACCATCTATCTTAAAATTATCTTCTAATTTTAAAGTCAAGATAACTTCATCTGATAAGTTTTCTTTATTTTCTATTTTATATAAAAACTTCTTATTATCATAATAGAAAAAATTATTATCTTGAAATAGTAAAACATCGTCTAAAGTAACAACAACTTTAATATAGTTATCATCTACTAAAACAGTATTATAACTATTAAATGTCCATAACTTAACTGTATTTAGAAGATAAAAGAAAATAAATAGCAGAACAAAAGTAGTAACAAAGAATAAGTTCAAAAGACTCTTTTTTCTATAATTCTTCATAACATTTTCCCTTTTCTAAGTAAAAGACTCGATTAAATAAATCTTTATTATTAAGTCTATGAGAAATATAAATAACTATTTTATCTTTATAATAACTTAAAAGCTTTTCTATTATTTCTCTTTCTAAATTAATATCAACATTACTAAGACATTCATCCAAAATATAAATCTCACTGGGTCTAAACAAAGCTTGGGCTAAACTAATTCTACTTCGCTCACCCATACTAATATTTTCTCCATTCTCTGAAAGCATTGTTTTAAGTGTATATTTCTTTTCTCTAAGTAATTTCTTCACTCCTGTAACTTGCAAAAGAACATCTTGATTTACCTTAGGACTTCTTGACAAATAAATATTATCTTTAATATTTCCCTTACTAAGCATTTCTTTATTAGAAACATAAGTAATAATACTTCTTAGATCTGCTAAATTATAATGTGTTAAATCTATATTTCCTAATTTGATATGACCAAACTCAAGCGGCAAGAATCTTCCTAACAGCTTTACAAGAGTACTTTTACCACTACCTGAATTACCATAAATAAATACTTTATCCTTCGGATTAATCTTAAGACTAATATTATTAAGAACAATATTATCTTTATATTTAAAAGACAACTTAGAAATAACAAGCCTCATATTATTAGTAGCATATTCATAATTATGAAAAGGCAATAACACCTCTTTTTCTAAGTTAAAAATATCATTTAACCTCTCACAAATTTTTCTAATATTCTGATACTTCAAGACAAGAAGGCTCAAGTTTTCAACATTTTTTAATGCCATAAAAACAAAACTTTCTAATAATAAAAACGTTGGTAAACTAATACTAGTACTAGATATTAAAATAACACCACTAATACCTAAAATTACCAAATAAATAATTCCTTCTAAAAAACTTAAACTAGCTTTTACAATTTCGCTATATTTAGTAATATTATAGTTTTCATTTTCTTTTATAGAAATAATTTTCTTAATTTTTTTTAACATTAAATCTTCTAAATGTAATCCTTTAATCTTATCATTATTAATAATTACCTGCTGCAACTTACTATCATAACTATCCTTTATTAAATAATATTTAGAAATTAAAGACTTACTTATTTTTTTCTGTAAATAGATAAAAAGAAATAAAAATATACTACTAATTAATAAAGTTATAGTTAAAAGATAAGATAAACTAGAAAAGAAAATATAAATAAAAACTAAAATAGCAATACTATTAACACAAGTTGAAAGTGACAATAATAAAGATTCTGTGAAGATATCAACATCATTAAATAGTGATACCATAATCCCCCTCTCTTTAGTTTGATAATATAAATTTGGAAGTGATAATAATTGTTTAATTAAATTAGATTTCAAATTAAAGCTAAGCATCTTGCTAAGTTTTAATACTAAAAGTTGCATAAGATATGAAAGAAAAGTTTTTAATACCAAAAGATAGGCAAAAGTAAATAATAATATAGACAAATTATAAACTGATTTAACTATTAAAGCATTATTCAAAATTACTTTTAAAGAAAATAAGTTTAAAAGCTCAAGAATAATCACAAAAATAGTAGAAATAATTATTAAGATAAAACTATTTTTATTATTAAAAAACAATTTATTAAATTCTTCTCTAATAATTTTTCTTCTAATAAATCTCTTAATACTTGCAGTCTTACTAATAAATAAGTAATTACCAGTCTCAATTTTACTAAATTCTTCTTTAGACATTACTCTATTTCCAAATCCAGGATCTTTAATTGTAACCTTATTACGAACTATATTAGTAATAACAACATAATGATATAAATTCTTTGCATCATTTATTTTAACATGTGCAATAATTGGTAATACTGATTTCTCTATATCATTAATACTTCCATTTTTGCCAGTTGCTTCAAAGCCAAGCGAAAGGGCTGTTTTCATTAAACCATACATTGTAGTACCATCTTCAGAAGCCATACTTACTTTTTCTAAATAATCACGAGAAACATTAGAGTTATAATATCTAGCAACCATTAATAAACAAGCAAGACCACAGTCATAACTTTTTTCTTGCAAAATAAATTTTAATCTTTTTATTATTACCACCTCCTATTATAATAATTAACCAAATTTATTTTTTTGCTCCATTATTTTGTTTATCAGTTATCTTGACAAATCTCTTAATATTCAAATGACTGTAATAAAATAAAAATAAGGTGGTAAAGATGCAGTTTGGGAAAATTAGAGATTTAAGAGAAGATCATGATTTAAAACAATTCGAAGTTGCTAAAATTCTAGGCGTCAAACGAACTACCTACGCTATGTGGGAATTAGGTGATGTTAATTTTCCAATAGAAAAATTAGTAGAACTTGCTAGATACTTTCATACTAATGTAGAATATATGCTTAATCTAACCTCAGACAAGCGCGAAGTAATATACGAAAAAAATATAACTGTTGAATTTATTGGAAGTCAATTAAGAAGATATCGCCTTAAATTAAAAAAGACGCAACGAGAATTTGCAAAAGTTTTAAACATTAGACAATCTAGTTATTCTTATTATGAAGATGGCAAAACTAGGATACCGACTAATAAACTTGTAAAATTAGCACAAACTTATCATATTCCTTTAAATTATATTTGTGGCGGCAAGAGAAAAGAAAATATAACAGTAAAATTATAAAAAAACTGTTGACATTAATGATTTCTTTTCATATAATTGTAAATGTCAATACAAATTGATGTTTACTTATGCGGATGTAGTTTAATGGTAGAACCCGAGCCTTCCAAGCTCGCTACGGGAGTTCGATTCTCCTCATCCGCTCCATTGAGGTTGAAAGTCGCACATTTGGCGATTTCTATATAAAGAAAAGTTCATAGTATTTGATACTATGGACTTTTTTCATGCTCAAAGGAGGGATGAATATTTATGAAAACAGTCATAACAGAATTACCTTTTCCTTGTGAAATTAAAAACAAAATTAAAATAAAAGTTAGTACAGGAAATTTGGAAATTAATTTTTTGCCGGGACATCTTATCAAAATCGATAATACCAATATCAGTATAGAAGAACCGCATCGAATTATTGTAAAGAAAGATAATATGATATTACTTGCTATGTTTTATAATAATGAAGATAAAATATATTTACCAAATAATAATATCTTCATTACTCTAACCAAATACATTTCCATTCTAAACTCTATAAATAAAATTTAAAAAAATTTTTGGGGTATATTTTTATTTAATAGTTTAATTAATGGTTTATTTTAACCATTTGCTTAATAATATAAACATTTTTGTAAAATTCAGTTCGACTATTTTTCCTACTAAAATTCCTATAAAATTCCCTACTGACTTTTCGATTGTCAAGTTTTATAATTAAGTAAGGTAGACAAATTTCTACCTAATAATGATTAGGACTTAGTCTTTATATAATTTTTAGTTATTGTTTGAAACACAAGGAAAATTACTCCCTTGTGTTTTTTCGTGTGCAAAGGAGTTGGTAAAAAATAAATGAAAAAACAAAAGACTAAAGTTATAGCTGGACTATATCCAAGAGTAAGTACAGAAGATCAATCTAGGTTTGGGCATAGCTTAGATGAACAGGAAGAAAAATTAAGACAATTATGTGAACTTAAAGGCTATGAAATTTATAAGGTTTATCGTGAAGAAGGAGTATCTGCCAAAAATACCAATAGACCAAAGTTCCAAGAAATGATGGAAGATATGAAAGATGGAAAAATCAATAAAATTATTGTCTACAAACTAGATAGACTTACTCGTTCTATCAAAGATTTAGAGGTTATTTGTAATACTCTCGAAGAATATAATTGTGATTTAGAAAGTGTGGCCGAAGAAATTAATACTAGTAATGCCAATGGTAAATTTTTTATAAGAATGCTTACTATTCTCGCTCAACTAGAAATTGAAAGAACATCTGAAAGAACAAAATTCGGTTTAACAGGTGCTTTAAAGAAAGGCCATTTACCAGGTAAACCACCACTTGGTTATATGAAGAAAGAAAAAAGTAAAAAACTTTATATTAACGAAATGGAAGCTGATGTTGTTAGAAGAATATTTAGAATGTATTTAGATGGTTCTTCTGTTTGTTTTATATGTAAAAAGTTTACAGAAGAAAATGTTTTAAATAAACGTTGGCCTACTACCACAGTAGATAAAATACTATCTAATAAACTTTATATTGGAACCGTTGAATATGGAAAACGTGGAAAAGAAGAAATACAACTTTTTGAAAATGCTGTACCCGCAATTATTGATAAAACATCTTTTGACATGGTACAAAAGAGAAAAGAGAAAAACCTTAAGAACTTTAAGAGAAAAATAACTTATATTTTCATGCAAAAAATATTATGTCCACATTGTCATAAAATAATGGGTGGTGAGTCTAGTACTAGTAGAAATGGTACAAAGCACACCTATTATAAATGTCATGCTTGTAATAAAAGAATTAGTGAAAAGAAAATTGAAAAAGAATTAATGAAATTTTTAAATGATATGTTAGACTTTTTCCTAATCATTGATAATACTTTTAAATCATCACTAACGAAAGATACTGATATAGAAATTAAAAAATATGAAAAATTAAGTGAAGATTTAAACAGAAAAATTGAAAAAATTAAAAAGGCATTTATTGACGAAATTGTCGAAGCTGAAGATTTTAGTAAAGAGCTATCTTCATTAAAACAAGAATTAGAATTTGCTAATAATAAAATTAAAGAACTAAAGCAAATAAAAGAAAATAATGATTTTAAAGAAGATGCCAAGTTATTCTTTAATCTAAAAGAAATTGAAAAACTAAAATTAAAGGGCGAATATGTAAAAAAACATAATGTATGGTCTAAATTATCCAGAGAGCAAAAGCAATATATTATTAACAAATATATCGACGAAATAGAAATGACTATTGATAAAAACAAAAAAGTTTCTATTGTAAATATTGTGTTTAATAAGAATGAAATTGAAAACATTGGTTATATGTTTCGTAATGATTGTTTTGATATGATAATTAATGTAAATGAACAAGACCTAATTTTATCTAATTTTCAAAATGAGCAAAATACAAAAGACTATATTACTAATTTGAGAAATTTCTATAATATCAAAGAAACAAGTATCACAGGAGAAATACTTGATATTAGTGAATTTAATACAAACGATATTGTGCAAATCATACCACATGAAAAAAGTTCAAAATTTGATAAAAATAAATTTACAATTTTACAAATTGAGGTATAAAACTATCTCAATTTTTTATTTTAAAAGGGGGTTATATATTGAATGAATTTTTTAAATATCTACTACCACAGTTATTAAGTTATTTTGGTAGTGAAAAACTAGTTTTAGAGGACTTTATACCTAAAGTAATAGAAAATCATTACGGAAATCTATTGCTTCCGTATGAGCCAAATAATAAAGAAAATATGGAGAATAAAGATGATGAAATTAACAAATGAAGATATTAATAAAAATCATGTGGATACTATTTCTCAATATTATGTATTAGATTATCTAAAAAGGCAGCTTAACATTAACGAATTTGAAATTTATCTATATGACAAAGATACAATAAAAGTCATTGATAAAAACCTAGAAACTGGGTACTTTAAATATAATAGTTGCACCAAAAATATAGACTTTTTTGAGAATTTGGAAAATGAGCGAGAAATGGAAATTTAAACACTTTTTTATAAAAAGGTAATACCTCTAAAGACTTATAAAATAAGGGAAAATCGAAGGTGTGTATTACCAAATGTGTCAAATTGTGGTTATTTCGGCAAGTGCCGAAAAATTTTTGCACCAAAAAAACGGCGAAAAATCCTTATAAAATAAGGGTTTCCGTTTTTTTTGGTGCAATTCCCATATCCTGTTGTATTTTTAAAAGAGGTAAATGTTAGATTTTAAACAAAAAATCACGAGTAATCAAAAACTACATTGGTGCCAAAGTTTTGTTTTTTTATGAAATAAAAACAACTCCTTTACTAATAAGTTGTTTCTATTTTAATATCTTTTATTTTCTAATTAAACCGCCATGACATGTAAGTTGATAAATAAGTTTATCTTCTTTATAAATTTTTTCACTACCTTCAAAACAATCTAAGGTGCCGGTTACTTCAAAAGTATAAATATATCCATCATTTTCAAATTTTCTAGGGCCTCTAACAGGAAGAATAGAGTCATCTTCTCCTACTTTCATAAGAGCAGGTCTTAAAACTTTATCCATCGCATCTTCATTTAAAGTTTCATCAAGTGTTACACCGTAATAATTCATTCCCCATTCGGGCATAGAATCATCACAGTAAACAACTTCTTCTCCCATAAATTTTGTCCCACCAAAATATGTATCATGGTAAGCAAAATTTTGACCATCTATTTTCTTTTCATAATGATAGTCGTTAGAGCCTAATCTACTAGGACTTTCTTTTTTTATGTTACTGTTTGCATAGGTTTGCTTCTTTGCTTCAATTAAAAAACTCTTTAAATTGTTATTCATTTTTTACTCTCCAATCCTTTCATACCTTAAAAAATATATTATTTATTTTTTATTAGTTCTTCATGGTAGAAATAATTAGTATAATTTATTCTATTTTTTTGACAATAGTTTTCTATTCTACTAGCTAAATTAATCCAATATTTCTTATTATTTTTCATATAGATATCAGTATAATCATTATAAAAATCAGGATAGTTATTTTTAATATAACTCATTATATATGTTTTATATTGACCTCTTAAATTTAAATTTTCAAACCAATATTCATCTACATAATTCTTGGATTTTTCTATAATTT
>CALVKV010000020.1 GCA_944333305.1 uncultured Bacilli bacterium | reverse complement strand
ATAATATTGCCGATATGCCATGTAATCCTTCTATAGGAGGACCTGCTAAAGGAATAGTCGTAAGAGAAATAGATGCCTTAGGTGGCGAAATGGCTAAAAATACTGATAAGAGTTCTTTACAAATGAAAAAGCTAAACACTAAAAAAGGACCTGCTGTTAGAGCTTTACGTGCTCAAGCAGATAAAGTTATCTATAAAGAAGAAATGTTAAAGACATTACAAAGTCAAGATAACTTAGATATTAAAGAAGGATTAGTAAAAGAACTTATTATAAAAGACAATAAAGCAAGTGGAGTAGTATTAGAAAGTGGCGAAGAAATAAGTTCTAAAGCTGTTATCTTAACAACAGGAACATATCTAAAAGGAGCAATATTAGTAGGGGACAAAAAGACTGCAGGTGGTCCTCATGGTGAAAAAGCTAGCAACTATTTAAGTCCTTTCTTAAAAGATTTAGGTTTTAATATCTTAAGATTAAAAACAGGAACTCCTCCACGTATTGAAAAGAGTAGTGTCGATTTTTCTAAAATGCAAGAAGAATTAGGAAGTAGTGAAAATATAACATTCTCATATGACAACACTACCGCTCTTGCTTATAAATACCAACTACCTTGTTATCTAATTTATACAAACGAAACAACTCATCAAATAATAAAAGAACATTTAAATGAATCTAGTATGTATGGTGGTTATGTAGAAGGAGTAGGACCAAGATACTGTCCATCTATTGAAGATAAAGTAGTTAGATTTAGTGATAAAGAACGCCATCAATTATTTCTTGAACCAGAAAGTATTTACTATGATGATTTATACCTTCAAGGTTTTTCTACTAGTATGCCTCACTATGTTCAAGAACAAATGGTCCATAGTCTTTCTGGTTTAGAAAATGCTAAGATATTGAAATATGCCTATGCTATTGAATATGATGCCATTGATTCTAAACAAATAAAACCATCACTTGAAACAAAGATAATTGAAAATCTATATACCGCAGGCCAAATAAATGGTACTAGTGGTTATGAAGAAGCCGCAGGACAAGGCTTAATCGCTGGAATTAATGCTTCTTTAAAATTAGAAAACAAAAGCCCTTTGATTTTAAAACGTAACGAATCATATATTGGTGTATTAATAGATGATTTAGTTACTAAAGGAGTAAAAGACCCATATCGACTTCTAACTTCACGTGCTGAATATCGTCTTCTTTTAAGGGATGATAATGCTGATTTAAGACTAAGAGAATATGGGCATAAGATAGGCTTAATCAAAGATGATATTTATGATAAATTTCTAAAGAAAAAACAAGATATAGAAGAATTAACTAACCTTTTAAAAGAAACAAAAATTACTCCTAAAAAAGAGATAAATGATATTTTAATAAAATTAAATACATCACCACTTAAAGATAGTATAACTTTATATGATTTATTAAAAAGACCAGAACTATCTATAGAAGATTTAACTAATTTTAAAGAACTAAATTATAATAAAGAAATATTAAAAGAAGTAGAGATAAATATTAAATATGAAGGCTACATAAAAAAATCTATGGATGAAGCTAAAAGAATGTTAGAGTTAGAAGGTAAAAATATTCCTGAAGATATAAATTATCAAGATATTCCTAATATTGCCAGTGAAGCTAAAGAAAAATTAGAAAGTATTAGACCTATAACTTTAGGACAAGCTAGTCGTATTAGTGGTGTAAATCCAGCCGATATAGCTATACTTTCAGTTTACTTAAAGAAAAGGGGAATCTAAATGACTATAGAAGAATTTATAAAAGAAGTAGAAAAACTAGGCTTCAAAGTAACAGATAAAGAATTGTCACAACTAGATATTATTTATAAGACTTTAATAGATACTAATAAAACTATGAATCTAACAAGAATAACAGATAAAGAGGATGTCTATCTAAAACATTTTTATGATAGTTTGACTCTAGCAAAAGTTTATGATTTAAACAAATCTCAAACTCTTTGTGATATAGGAACAGGAGCAGGATTTCCCGGTTTAGTTTTAAAGATATTTTATCCTAATTTAGATATAACTTTAGTTGATTCTCTTCAAAAGAGGGTTAATTATCTTAATAAATTAATAGAAAAGTTAAATTTAAAAGGCATAAAAGCCTATCATAACCGTGCTGAAGATTTAATAAAAGAAAGAAAGAAATTTGATATTGTAACTGCAAGAGCGGTTGCAAATCTATCTAAACTTCTTTTATGGACAATGCCATTAATAAATAAAAATGGAAGTTTTTTAGCCATGAAAGGTAATGTAGAAGAAGAATTAAATCATGCAAAAGACATTATGAAAAAGAATAATTGGTACGTTAATAAAAAAGAAGTATTTCATTTGCCTAATAAAGAAGATATAAGAACAATTTTAGAAATAAAAAATAAAGCCTAGCAAACTAGCAAGAATAATGATATAATGTCATTAGTAGAAAAATAAAAAGAACAGAATAAGAGGGGATAATTATGGATAATAAGGAAAATGAAGTAGTATATTTACATTTAGATGATATAATTCCTAATAGATTTCAACCACGTCAAGTCTTTGATGAAAAAGCTTTAAAAGAATTAGCGGTATCTATCAAAGAACATGGAGTTATTCAACCAATAATAGTTCGTAACATTGGTAATAAATATGAAATAATAGCAGGAGAACGTCGTTATAAAGCCTCTGCCATGGCAGGACTTACAACAATACCAGCGATTATTCGAAACTTAGATGATAAAGAAAGTAGTAAAGTAGCACTTCTTGAAAATTTACAACGTAAAAATTTAAATCCTATTGAAGAAGCTAAAACTTACCAAAAAATTCTTGAATTAGACCAAATGACTCAAGAAGAACTTGCTAAAACAATGGGAAAAAGTCAAAGTGCTGTTGCTAATAAATTACGTCTTTTATCTTTGACAGATGAAGTCCAAGATGCCCTTTTAAAAGAACAAATTTCTGAACGTCATGCCAGAACACTTCTAAATGCTAAGGATGCTGACACTCAAAAGAAATTATTAAAAGAAGTAATTGATAATAAATTAACGGTTAGAGAGCTTGAAGAAAAGATAAATCCTAAAGATAAAATAACAGAATCAGATTTTGATAAATTATTAAATCAATCAGAAAATCAACCAACCACCTCTATTAATGCAACTATTCCAAAAGTAGAACCACTAAATATAGATAATCAAGCTATACCAACTCCACCTTCAACAAATGATTTTAATAATAGTGTAGGAATAGATTATTCGACACCACCATCTTTCATTGATTATGATGTTCCTAATATCAATGATAATTTAGAAAGTACAGCTACAAAATCTATTGATATAAACGCTATAAAAGATAATGCCAAAGATATCAATGTAGAAAAACCAACCACAGATGTTAATGAATTTCTAAAAGTGTCTCCAACTACTTCTACAGAAGACCCTAAAGAAGATATGGGTGGCTTTAAGTTTTTTTCTCCAATAGATGATGAACCTAAAAAAGAAGAACCAAAGCAGGAAACAACAACTTCTATGTTTTCAGCACCTGCTCCAACCCAATCCCCTGCTCCAGCTAATAACACTTTTATAAATGATAATCCATTTAATTTAGGAGGAGAGACAAAAGACTTAAAAGACTCAACCAGTACATCTATGGATAGCCTTTTAGCAGGAGTTAATAATCCTAATATTAACAATAAAGAACAAACCCCAAATATTCCTCAAGTAGATACATTTAATAATCCTTTTGCTCATAATCCAATTTTTGGAGATACCATAAAAGCACAAGAAGCATCACTTGCTAACACTAAACCTAAATACAATTTAAATGAATCTATAAATTTAATAAGAGAAACTCTAAAGAAAATAGAAGAATCAGGCTTTAAAGTAGATAGTGAAGAAACAGATCTTGTTAATAATTATCAAATAACTATAAAAATATCTAAAGAAAATAATAACAGCTAAAAGTAGAGTAAAATCTACTTTTTTAGATAAATTTCTTTTCATAATAATATATTTTTGATACAATAAATAAGACAAATAAGAGAAGAGAGTGATAATATGGCAAAGGTAATTTCTTTGGTTAATCAAAAAGGTGGAGTAGGAAAGACAACAACAAGTATTAACCTTTCTGCCTCTTTAGCATTCCTTGGTAAGAAGGTATTATTAATAGATTTAGATCCCCAAGGAAACACTACAACAGGTGTTGGCATTAATAAAGGGGATATTAATTTAAGTATTTATGACGTTTTAACAAACAAATGTAGTACCAAAGATGCTATGTTAAAAACAAAATATAAAAAATTATATGTATTACCTGCAACTATAAATTTAGCAGGACTTGATATTGAACTACTTGAAAAAAGTCAAAGTGAACCAGGTTTTGCTAAAGGAGCTCAGTTAAAATATCATCTAAAAGAAATAGAAGATGAAAACTTTGATTATGTAATAATAGATTGTCCTCCATCATTAGGGCTAATTACAACTAATGCCTTAACTGCAAGTGATTCAGTAATTATACCAGTTCAATGTGAATTCTTTGCATTAGAGGGAATTATGCAATTATTAAACACAATACGACTAGCTCAGAAGCAATTAAATCCCAATCTTGATATAGAAGGAGTTCTATTAACGATGTTAGATTCAAGGACCAATCTTGGCTTTGAAGTGGTAGATGATATTAGAAAATTCTTTAAAGAAAAAGTATATAATACTATTATACCAAGATTAATCAGATTAACAGAAGCACCATCACATGGAGAGCCAATAATAGTCTATGACCCAAAAAGTAAAGGCTCTGAAGCATATCTAAACTTAGCAAAGGAAGTGATTGATAGAAATGGAAAATAAAAGGCGTGCTTTAGGAAGAGGTCTTGAAGAATTATTTAATAATGAACCATTAAATATGACAGAGGTAGAAGAAAAAATAATTACCACAACTCCAAAAGACCAAATAGTAAATCTAAATTTAGACGAATTAAGAAGTAACCCTTATCAGCCTCGTAAAAACTTTGATGAAGAAAGCTTAAATGAATTAGCTTCATCAATCAAAGAGCATGGTGTTTTTCAACCTATAATTGCTAAAAAAAGTATCAAAGGTTATGAAATAATAGCAGGAGAGCGAAGAGTAAAAGCTAGCAAAATAGCAGGACTTAAGACAATACCAGCTATCATTAAAGACTTTAGTGATGAAGAAATGATGGAAATAGCACTTCTTGAAAACTTACAAAGAGAAAACTTAAGCGCCCTAGAAGAAGCAGAAGCTTATAACGCTCTAAAGACAAAGTTAAATTTAACCCAAGAAGAATTAGCAGCAAAAGTTGGAAAATCAAGAAGTCATATTACTAATATGTTAGGCCTTTTAACCTTACCAAATGAAATAAAAGACGAGGTAATGAAAGGTGAAATAAGCATGGGTCATGCTAGAGTCTTAAGTAAACTAGAAGATAAAAATCAAGCGATAAGTCTAGCCGATAAAGTAATAAATGAGAACCTAAGTGTTAGAAGATTAGAAGAATTAACTAACTCTAAAGAAGAATTCCATCGTAAAAAAGAAATAACTCCTAAGAAAACAAATTCAAAAGATAATGAATATTCTTATTTAGAAAGTGATTTATGTGAAAAATTAGGTACAAAGGTTAAAATAAAAAACAACAAGTTAGAGATAAGTTTTACAAATGCTAATGATTTAACTAGATTACTTGAAATAATGCATTTAGATAAATAAAGGAGGTAATCCCCTTGCAAGAATTTTTTGAGTCAGAAATATTTACATATGTAGTTAGACCTATAATATATGTAGCTCTTGCTTATATATTTTATAAAGTAGTAATAATTTTTATTAATAGAGCTTTAAATAATAAACATTTGAAAAACAAAAATAAAAAGCGTGTGAATACAACTTTAAGTCTAATAAATAACTGTCTAAAATACATCGTAATATTTTTAACGATCTTAGTTGTTTTAAACAGCTATGGTATAGATGTAAGCAGTATTCTAGCAGGAGTAGGAATTATGGCTGCTGTTTTAACTCTTGCTTTCCAAGATTTAGCTAAAGACTTTATTGCTGGTATTTCTATTGTTATGGAAGATCAATTTGAAATTGGTGATAATGTTATGATAAATGGCTTTCGTGGCGACGTCATAGAAATGGGACTTAAAACAACAAGAATAAGAGACTATAAAGGTGCAGTTCAGATAATTTCTAATCATATGATTACAGAAGTAACAAACTATAGCTTAAATGCTTCTTTAGCTGAAGTTACTATAGCAGTTGATACAGATAATGACTTAGATAAAGTAGAAAAAATTATTAGAAAAACTATGGAAAACATTGATAAGACTTATGATTTCCTAAAGGGAAAAACAGAATTATGGGGAGTTGAAATGGTTGATCAAAATGCTGTAACATATAAAGTAGTAGTTAAAACAAAAGCATGTAAAGACCTTGATATCCAAAGAAACATGAGAAGAGACTTACAAGCTGCTTTAACTGCTGCTAATATCAAAATGCCACAAACACATATGGAGGTTCGCAATGGAAAGTAAAAATTATACTTTAGGTGATAGAGTAATCTTAAAAAAAGGGCATCCTTGTGGTACTAATGATTGGGAAATCGTAAGATTAGGAGCAGATATAAAATTAAAATGCACAGGTTGTGGCCGTTTGATATTTATGCCTAGAATAGAATTTAATAAAAAAATAAAAAAAGTTTTGGCAAAGGAGGATGAAGATGCATAATAGAAGAAAATTAAAATTAAAAAAGTTCTACTTTCATCCAATTACAGTTTATTTAATTCTTACTTTTCTTTTGCTAATACTAAGTGCAATTCTATCAGCATTTCAAATGCAAGCGACATACAGTACAATAAGTCCTACTACTAATGAATTAGAAACTACTTTAGTATCAGTAGAGAATATGTTAAATTTTGATGGTATGAAATATATCTTTAGTAATGCTATGACTAATTTCTTAAGTTTCGCTCCACTTGGTATGCTACTTTTAACACTATTTGGGCTTAGCATTGCTAAATCTACAGGCTTTTTAGATACTTTATGTAAAAGAGTCCTAATTAAAATAGATAAAAAAATATTAACATTTATTATAGTATTTCTAGCAACTATTTCATCATTAATTAATGATGTAGGATATGTCATATTAATACCAATTTCTGCGATGTTATTTTTACTTAATAACAGGAATCCTTATTTAGGAATAATAGCAGCTTTTGCAGGTGTTAGTTTTGGTTATGGTGTATCAATATTTGTAGGAAGTATGGAAGTAAATCTAATACCAGATACAACAACAGCAGCTCGTCTAATAGATGCTTCCGCTCATGTAAGTCTTACATCAAATCTCTTCATAATAATTGCTTTTTCTGTAATTTTATCAATAGTAGGAACTATCGTAATTGAAAAAATAATCGCTCCACGTCTTGGTAAATATAAAGAAAAAGATGAATTATCAAAAACAGAAGAATTAGTAATAACAGATGCTAAAGAATTAGAACAACAAAAAATAGAAAAAGAAAGAAAAGAAAAAAGAGGCCTTAAAGCTGCAATAATTACGGCTGTAGTAGTTATAATCTTATTTATATATTCAATTATTCCAAATTTACCATATTCTGGTATGCTTCTAGATATGGAAGAAGATACATATTTAGGACAGTTATTTGGAACAAATTCTTATTTTCAAGATGGCTTTACTTACATGATTGCCTTACTATTTACTCTTGTGGGTATTGCTTATGGAATAGGTGCTAAAAGTATTAAAAATGATAAAGACATAATTAATGGTTGTAAAGAAACTTTTGTTCCTATAGGAGAAATGTTAATGTTAATATTTGTTGTTTCTCAATTTACATCTGTATTTAGAGAAACAAATATAGGTACAGTTATCGCTTCTTGGTGTGCTAGTGCCGTTGGTAATGTTGGTTTTACAGGCCTACCTCTAATAATATTTGCCATTATTATGATAGGTATAGCCAATCTATTTGTACCAACAGCTAGTGCTAAATGGGAAATATTTGCACCTGTTATGGTACCAGTATTTATGCAATCAAATCTTTCTGCCCCGTTCGCTCAATTTATATTAAGAACAGGAACTTCAATAACAGCAGGAATTACCCCTCTACTAGCATGTTTTGCCATTTATATAGGATACTTAAATATTTATAATAGAGATAAAGATAAACCAATAACTATTCATAAAAGTATACGATATCTTCTTCCATATTTTGGAATTATTGCCTTAACTTGGATACTTTTAGTAGTAGGTTGGTACTTAATAGGCTTGCCATTAGGTCCAGGAGTATATGCTACAATTTAAATACCGTAAGGTATTTTTTTCTTTTAAATATATAGAAACAATGCTATAATATGGAAGTAAGAAAAGAGGTAATATTATGAGTTTAAAAGCAGGAATTATAGGCCTACCTAATGTTGGTAAAAGTACATTGTTTAATGCCTTAACTAAAACCCATATTTTAGCAGAAAACTATCCTTTCGCAACAATTGACCCAAATGTAGGAATAGTAAATGTTAAAGATGAGAGAATTGATAAATTATCTAGTATGTATAATCCTAAAAGAACAATCTATACCAGTTATGAGTTCATTGATATAGCAGGACTAGTTAAAGGAGCAAGTAAAGGAGAAGGCCTAGGTAATAAGTTCTTATCTCATATAAGAGAAGTAGACGCTATCTGTGAAGTAGTAAGATGCTTTGATAATGGTAATATTATCCATGTAGATGGTAACATTGATCCTATAAGGGATATAGAAACAATTAACTTAGAACTTGCTCTAGCAGACTTAGAAACAGTAACTAATAGAATAAATAGAATTAGTAAGAAAGCTAGAATGAGTAAAGATAAAGATGAACTTTTAGAGTATGAAACTCTAGAAAAGTTAAGAAAAGCCTTAGAAGAAAATACTCCAATAAGATTACTTGATTTAACAAAAGAAGAGAAATCTATCATCAAAAGTTTTAATCTTCTAACAGAAAAGCCATTAATATATTTAGCTAATGTTAATGAAAGTGATTTAGAAACTGATAATCTCTATGTAAAAAAAGTTAAAGAATATGCTAGTAAAGAAAATGCTAAGGTTATTACAATATGTGCTAAAGTAGAAGAAGAGTTAAGTGAACTTGATGATGTAGATGAAAAGGAAATGTTAGAAGCTTTAGGACTTGAAAAAAGTGGATTAGATTCACTAATCTCAGCAACATATGATTTATTAGGACTTGCAACCTATTTTACAGTAGGACCTGATGAAGTAAGAGCATGGACCTTTAAAAAAGGAATGAATGCAAAATCTTGTGCTGGTATCATCCATACAGACTTTGAAAAAGGCTTTATTAAAGCAGAGGTTATCTCATATGAAGATTTAATAAACTGTGGTAGTGAACTAAAAGCAAGAGAAAGAGGTAAGGCAAGACTTGAAGGAAAAGATTATCTAATGCAAGATGGAGATATCTGTCATTTTAGATTTAATGTATAGACAACAATTATTAAAAGTTGTACAATAAAAATCAAAAATTAAAAAGGTGATCTAGATGTATTTAACAAACCAATTATTTAGTGCCATAGAAACAATAAGTACCAAAAGAAATGAAATTATCAAAAATGGTACAATAGTACCAAATTATAAAGTATATGAAAAGAAAAATGATGAAAATATAATATTTACATGTTTTGATATATGTTCTAAACAAATTACAACAAATAATATAATTATAAATCAATTTAAGTATGAAGGTGAATTATTTTTTAAAATAAATGAAAAAACAAATGAGATAACTATATCAAAATTACCATGTGTTACTTTAGGTAAAGAAAAAATACCAGTTTTAACAAGTGACATTGCTACCATTATAATAGAACAAACGAAAAAAATTATAGATCCAAAAGATATAATAATAAAATCTATAAATTCAAATCACTTCTTTGCTATAGATAATAACACAGAAAAAATCATTCCCCAAATAGATAAAAAAGAAATTTATATTTTAATAAAAAAGATAATATCAAAAATAAAAGAAGAAGTGGAGTATATAAAGAAAGAAGTATTAAAAGAAAAACAAAAAAATGACAGAATAGATAAGATGAAGGAAAGGATATTTTCGAAAAGGAAAGATGTATATGGCTTAAATTCAGATAATTATGATAATTATCAAGACTTTTTAAACGATTTAAAACAAAAAATTCTAAAGTATAGTAATAAAACTAAAGAAACAATAGAAAGGCATATTAATTTGTCTAAAAAAAAATATATCAAATTATTGGAAGATGCTGGTATTAAAGATCCTTTAAGACACTTAAAAGACGATTTAGATGATACAAAAAAAGATAGTATAATTAGTATTATTTTAAAATATAGTAATCTTATAAGCCCTCAAGTAGAAACAAAGGAAGAATACAATCCATATAGTGGTAAATATGAATGGCATACTATATATTATTATCTTGAAGACAATTACGATTATTGTTGTTTTATGCAAAAATTAATAATAAAAGAACAAAAATTAGATAAATATAAATACGAAATTAAAAACGAAAATTATTTTTATAAAAATCAAGATCCATATTCTAAAGAATTAAGACAAGGAATTAATTTGGTTCAACAAATATACAGTTTAGAAAAAAAACTAGATTATTATAATAAAATATTAGAAAATCCTCAGAAAATAGTTCTTCATTTCCAAAAAAATAGTGATTTGATAGGAAATATATATCAATTTCCGTATTTTATAAAATATGGTAAAGATATATATTTTGAAACTTCAAAATACGAAAAAAACAACAGAAGCTTACTATATAATCTTTTTATGATAAAACCAGGTGTAAAAAAAATAAACTTTGACTATATTCCTCAATTTACAACAGAGTATGGGAAAGAATTCGCTAAAAAAAAATCTGAACAATTAAAAGTACGTAAGGAAATAGCAGAAGGAAAACAAGATTTTTTATTATGTGGAAGATTGATAACAATGATTCCAAATTCAATTGCATATACTGAGTTAGAAAAAATTGTTGATTGGTCTATTGAAAAATCATATCATATTAATTTTATTTGTGAATCGCTAGATTTACAAGCAAAAGTAAAAAGAATAATTATCTTAAAAGAATTAGATGCTTTTAAAAATAATAAAGCATATTTACAAGGCAATTGCTTTGTAAATGTTGACCCTGATTATTACAGATCATATTTTATAGATACAAAAAAGAATAAAAATCTATGGCATCAGTATGATTATTCTTCAGATTATAAGTATAGAAGAAAAAATAAAGAAAGTTTAAGTGTTCTAATATACTACCATCTAGCTAAAAATTATAATGAAAAATTAAATAATTTTGATTATAAGAAAGTAGAAGAAGAGTTATTAGGAAGTTATTCTTCTGTAGATTTTATGGAAATACAAAAAAATTATCCGGAATATCTTTCTTTTTACCAAGAATGTAATTGGGATAACCACTGGCTACAAGATGACTGGAAGTTAATATACAATAGGATATCTGAAGAAAATGAGTCAAAACAGAAAGTTTATCATCAATAAGAAAAGATTTAATAGATAATTATAGTGATATAAAAAATTGTAAAAAAATAACAGGTGGAGATTATGATTATCACTTTTTCTACAAAAATGATTATATTACATTAACAGAAGTAGATAAAATAAATAAAAAAGAAGTGAAAAACATTGAAAAAGTTTATACAATGATTTCTAAAAGTAAACATTAAAATATTTACTTTTATGCTACTTTTTATGTAATATATGTTATACTAATATCGGGGATAAAAATGATATATATTACAGGAGATAAACATGCAGATTTTAGCGATGTTTTAGATTTTTGCTATACTAATAAAACTACAATAGATGATATCTTAATAATTCTAGGCGATGCAGGAATTAACTATTATGCTAATGAAAAAGATTATATTCTAAAGAATAGACTATTACAATTTCCTATTACCTTTTTTTGTATTCATGGCAACCATGAAGAAAGACCAGAAAATATTAAAACATATAAAAGAAAGAAGTTTCATGATGGAATCGTGTATTACGAAGAAGAATATCCTAACATCTTGTTTGCAAAAGATGGAGAAGTATATAACTTTAATAACAAGAAGACTTTAGTAATAGGAGGAGCCTATAGTGTAGATAAATTCTATAGATTAATGATGGAATATAATTGGTATGAAAGTGAACAACCTGATGATAAAACAAAAAATAAAGTAAAGAAAGTCTTAAAAGAGTTAAACAATAGAGTTGATATTATACTTTCTCATACCTGCCCTTATAAATATTTACCAAGAGAAATGTTTTTAGATGAAATTGACCAATCTGCTGTAGATAATACAACGGAATATTTCTTAGACGAAATAGAGAACACTACAGATTATAATAAATGGTACTGTGGACATTATCATACTGATAAAGATATAGACAAAATAAAATTTATGTTTAATAAAATAGAAGAATTTAAATAGTAGAACCCTAACTTTATAAAAATCAAAGTTAAGGTTCTTTTATTTTCCAAAAAAATTTCACAATAATAACACTTTAAAATTATAAACTTAAAGTGAGGAGGAAAAATGAAACGAATCACTTATTTTGACAATGCTAAAGGAATATTAATAATATTTATAGTCTTAGCTCATGTTCTAAGTCTTTGTTCAAATTACTATAATTATAGTGATGACTTCTTTAAGTTTGCCACTCTTTTTATGTTACAAGGCTTCTTTATAATATCAGCATACTTCTCTAGTAAAAGTAAAAGAAGTAAACGGGAAAGAATAAAGAGTCTTCTAAAAAACTATTTAATCTGGCAAACAATTATAACTATCTATTATGCTTTTATCTTACATATTATAGATTTTAATGTAAATTATTTAATACCAAGATATACTTTATGGTTCTTAATAACTATGATGATGTACACTTTAACAGATTTTATCTTAGAAAAAGTAAATTATAAAATTATGATACCTCAATCTTTTATCATAGGATTAATATCAGGCTTTATTCCTATCTTTGGTGAAACACTATCTTTGTCAAGAAGTTTTGTCTTTTTTCCATTTTATGTACTAGGTTACTATGCTAAAGATTTAGATCTATTTAATAAGATAAAGCTACCAAAAGTAAAAAAGAGTACCATTATAATATCTATAATTATCTTAATAGTAATATTATGTTTTGATGATATTTTATCTATAAAGATATTAAAAGGAAAATATAATTATTTTGATATAGATAGTATTACTCCTATAATAGCATTTTTACAAAGATTATTATTTTATGGTCTAAGTCTAATAGTAACAACAGCATTTCTTAACTTAGTACCAACTAAAGAATCAAATCTTACTAGATTAGGAAGAAATACTCTTTATATCTTTTTAACTCAAGGAATGATTTTAAAAACTTTTATAACAGAAAAATTCTTATTAAATAATGAAGTCTTAGGAACAATAATTTTATTTTCCCTAGCATGCATACTAACAGTTCTCTTTACGAAAATAATCAAAAAGATAACAACCATAATTAAATATAGAATGGAGGTAAGATATGGATAAAAAGTTTAGTAAGTTTAAAGAAAATCTAAATTATATTTATGAGAATAACAAAGTATATAGAGAAAAGATGCAAAAGATAAATATAACTCCAGATGATATTAAAACTAAAAAAGATATCTCTAAACTACCTTTAACTACTAAAAAAGATTTTTTTAAAGAAGGTTGGACATCTCTAAATTCCAAAATTAAACAGTATCATGTATCAAGTGGTACAACGGGAAAACCTTTAATAGTTGGTATGACTGAAAACGATATTAAATTTAGAGAAAAAAGCATCAAAAAATCTGCTCATCTTGCCGGTATTACTAAAAATGATACAGTACAACTTTGCATTGGTTTAGGCATGTTTACAGGAGGGCTTAGTTTTTATGATGTTCTAAAAGACTTAGGTTGTACAGTTATTCCAACAGGAACTATGAGTACAGAAATGCAACTTTATTATATGAAAACATTAAGACCAACCGTAATCATATCAAGTGCTTCCCAAATAATGCATCTATATGAAGCCTCTAAAATATATGGTATAGATGTTAAAGATTTACCAATTCGTATTATTAGAGTAGGTAGTGAATTAATGACCGAGAAAATGCGAAAAAAGATAAAAGAAGCTTATGGTAAAAAAGTATCTGTATCCCAAGATTATGGCATGACAGAAAACTTTGGACCAGGGCTTGGTATGGAATGTAAGTATGAGGCAGGTATGCATTTAAATGATGATTATTACTTTGAATTAGTAGACCCTAAGACTAAAGAAGTAACTACTAAAGATGTGGGTGAATTAGTAGTTACTACTATTTATAATGAAGGCTTTCCTATAGTAAGATATTGTACAAACGATATCGTAAAAATAACTAAAGAAACATGTCCTTGTGGAAGAAAGAGTCCTAGAATAGTTAAGTTTTTAGGAAGAGCAGATGATATGTTAAAAGTTAAAGGAGTTAAGATTTTTGTAAGTCAAATAGAAGACTTTATTTATGCTCATCCTTCTTTTAATCATCAGTATGAAATAGTTATTACTAAAGAAAATTATAAAGATATTCTAACTATAAATATTGAATATAAAGAAAAGATAACGACAAAGATAAATCAAGAACTAAACAAATATGTAGAACAGATAGAAAATGAATTTAAGAGTAAATTTGGTATAAGTAGTAAAATAAATATCGTGGATGCTAAAACTCTCAAAAGACTACCAGGTAAACCTAAAAGAGTAAGAGATTTAAGAAAAGAGAAAGTTAAAGTTTAATAAGATTATCCTAAATATTAGTTTTACTTAAAATAAAAAGAGCTGTTGAAAAGTTATTTTTTACAGCTTCTTTTTTAATCTAAAGTCCATTCAAAAGTATAGTCATCATCTATTAAAACATTATCATAATACCTAATCTTTAATCCAGTATCTCCTTGTTTTTGTTCCCAGATAATAACACCTTCTATTGTACCACCAGCATCAAGTTCACCGCTATTTAACAACACATCATCTTCCGCAGTAATACTATAAATTGATGCTTCTACTCCGTCACCATTTACCATTTGAAAGTTTAAAGCATTATAAGATATCTTTTCATCACTATTATTTTTAATATTAATAGTAACTTTTACATATTCATAACCATCCTTAGCTTGAAAAAATTGGTTTTCACCTTTTGTTTTCTCAACACTAGTTATTGAATATTCAACATCATTATAAGTAACGACATCACTTTGATTATATTCTTTTTGAAAATCATCATTTTTATTACCTCCAAAAGCAGCAGATATAATAGCAATTACTATAATACCAAGTAATACCCATCTCACTATATGCTTTTGTTTCTTATGGCAATTTGGACAAACTTTAGCTTTTTCATCAATTTCTGTTTGACAATACTTACACTTTTTCATATTTACCTCCTTCCGATATTTATTATAACATAAAACTCACCGAATAGGTGAATATAATTTCACCGAATAAATGAGAAAATATATTTAGAGAAGGTGATGAGATAATGAATGATAAAAATGATGAAAATTATATTTATTATCTTGTAGCCCATAATTTAAAAAAAGAGCGAAAGAAAAAAGGACTAACACAAAGTAAATTTGCAGAACTATGTAATTATAGTGATGGGTTTATAATGAATATTGAAAGCAAAAAGTACCATCAAACATTCAGTTTAGGAACACTATGGCGTTTTGCTAGAGTCTTAGATATTGATATTAGAGAACTTTTTAAACCAATTGAAGATGATAGTAGTCAAGATACATAATAAAAAATGAAAGAAAAAGATAGACTTTTCTTTTTTCTTTTGCTATAATACTACCGAGTATTTAAAATGCTCCTTACCTAGAAATAGGTCTTATGTCCAGAAGGAGGTGTGTTTAATGACAAATTATGAAATCATGTTTATCGTTAAACCAGATTTAGATGAGGCTGCTATTAAAAAAGAAGCAGAAAATCTAAAGAAAGTTTTAACTGATAGAAAATGTAAGATTAATGAAGAAAAAGCAATGGGACAAAAAGAATTAGCTTATGAAATGAACAAATATAAAAATGGTTATTATTTCTTATATGTTGTTGAAGCAACTCATGAAGCAATTTCTGAATTTGA
>CALVKV010000019.1 GCA_944333305.1 uncultured Bacilli bacterium | reverse complement strand
TAGTCTGCCCCTAATATAGTTAAATAAAGAGTAGAAAAACAAACAAGAGTATACATAGAAGTAAAATAATCTAAGTCTGCTTTAACAACAGATTCAATATAAAAGCCATTAGATTTTTGATTCTTAAATACAGATTCAATAGAACCAAAACGATAACCATAATCTTTAATGGCTCTTTTAGTAGAACCATTAGTAACAATAATCCAGGGTTCACTAACACCATCCGTTTTACTTATAACAATATTAGTTTTATAAGAGTTATCAGTAAGTAGGATATCATTAAAAGATTTAGAGTGATATTTGTAAGGCTCTATTTCATCTAAAAATTTCCAAACTTTATGTCCTTCTTTCTTATCATAGACAAATACTTTAATATTTCTTTTTAATCTAATACAATAAGTATGACCTAAAGAGTCAATATGTTGCATTAAAGAAGTAGAATTAAACCATCTATCAGCAAGAAATATTAGTTTATAAGAAGAATCAAATAAAGAAGAAACATAAGAAATACCTTCTTTAAGAAGTTCTTCGGCAAAAGCATCAGAGTCATCATTATCTTTAAAACATCTAAACCATAAAGGAATACCTTGTTTACCAACTCTCATAGTAATCATAAAAACAGTATAATTATCATGAGAAAACATGTGATCAAAGACTATATGAATTCTTTTATCATCGTGTTTAGGCTTATAGTTAGAAATGACATATCTAATAACATCATCATAGAATTTATAAGGGTCAAATAATTTGTTTTTAAATAATCTTTTAATTCTTCTAATAACAGATTCATGTTGAACTAAAGAGAACTCATCTTTAAGAGTTTTGGCAATGTCACTTGCAACAGAAGATTCAGATAAAATCATACCTAAAGATATAAAAGGAATAATTTTAAGTTGTGTTTTTCTGATATTAGGATTACTTTTTAATAAAAAATCTTTCATTTCACTTGCGATTTCTTCTTGTGTATTATATACTTTATTCATAAACAACCTCTATTCTTTTATTGGATATATTAAGAATATCAAAAAAGGTTGTTTATTTATAGTTTAAGAGACAAAATGACTTGGATAAACTCTAGGCCATTTTTATATCGTTTCAAAAACTGTCCGGTTATAAGATGTCATAGAATAAAAAAGAGAAGGTTTGAGACCTTCTTTTTAGTTTAGTGTCTGTACAAATGACATGTTTACTTTTAATTTAGCACTTTCTCCGCTTATTGACGCATTAGTATCACTTGCATTATCCATTGTTTCTCCTTCACCATCTAACCAGGTGAAATATACTCTTATTGTATCTAATTTATTTGTGTCTGTATAATAAACTGTATCTGTAATACTATTTGTTACATCATCTAATGGTATAATTGCACTACCATTTTGGGTATATCCTGTTATCTTTAAATCTTTTACACTGCTTTCATCAGTGTTACTTAAAGTAATAGTGTAAGTAAATGATACTTCTGTATTTGTTGAATCTATTTCTATATCAAAATATCCTTCGCTTCCAGGAGCGATTACTCCATCTTTTATGTTATCATTCTCTATATATACAGGATTTATTAGAGATGACATTGTAGATGAATCAGTTATATCTTGATTGTTTACAAGTATTTTCCATTTTGCAATTGTAAAGTCAGTATTTCCTTCTTTAACATCAATATATTTAGCATATGTCTGTTGTATCTGGGTTATACAAATTATTAGAGCGATAAAAGCTGCTAATAATTTTAATTTTCTTTTTGATTTCAAGCTTTATCACCCCTTTATATAATTTTATTATATCATTTAATCTTTCTTTATATATAAACTTTGTATAATAGTTTACATTTTTTATGTAAATACTCATTGTAAATTTTTTGTACGTAAAAAATGTAAAGTATTTTTATTTTCTTTGTTGTGCTATACTTAATAATAAGAATAGGTGATAGATATGTTAGGTAAGATTGGTAGTTTTTTTAAAAAAAGTAATAACGATTGGGTAAATTTAACTGTTAGTATCGTTTTTTCAATTATTATGATTATATTTTTTAGTAAGGCTTTAGTAAGTTCTTATGCTTTACCAACTGAGCTTCCAGATACTTTGACAACTGGTATGGGTAGTAATGCTGATAGAGTTAATTTATTTCCACAGTTTACTAGTGATGAAGAAATACTAGCTTTAGTACCATATTATGCTACATCTAGTAGTGGTACTAGATATACTGTTTATTGTCTTGATAAACATAAAGAGTGGGCTCCTGATTATACTGTTACAAGAAGTGATGAAGAGTTAGATGCAGGGTATATTTATTTATTAGAAAATGGTTATCCTAGTAAATCATTAACTGGTAATGATGCGAATGATGATTATTTGACACAAATAGCATTATGGTGGTATCAAGATTTAACAGCAGGTACTAGTAATTTAACTTCCCATCAAAAAGAAGTTATACAAAGTAGTAATTATTATCGTTATATTGGCCCTTTAATAGAAGGGGCAGTAGATGCTAAAAATAATCCAGTTACTATAAATCCAACTTTTAGTATTGATAGTAGTGATTTTCATTTAAGTAGTGATAATAGATATTTAATAACAGATACTATAACTGTTAATTCAAATGTAGATTACGATAGTTATAGAGTTAGTGTTGATAATAGTGCTATTGAAGTAGTTGATAGTAATAATAGTGTAGTTACAGGGGAGATAGATAGTAGTGAAGGCTTTAAATTAAGGGTTAATCTTGCAAATATATCTAGTCCTATAACTGTTAATATTAATGTAGTAGTTAACTATACAGAATATACTGCTTATAGTTATACACCACCAACAGAAGAGATGCAGCGTTCAGTAGCAGCGGCGCTTATGCCTGTTGCTAAACAAAAAACAGTATCTAGTAGTGTAACTATGCCAACAGGAAGTTTAACAATTAGAAAAGTAGATGATGATAATAATGCTCTTGAAGGTGCGAGAATAGAAGTTAGACGGGTTGTTACTAATCAAGTTATAGATACATTTACTTCTACTACTTCTTTACATGTTATTTCTAATTTATTACCTGGAGAATATGAAATAAGAGAATTAGAAGCGCCAGATGGATATTATATAGATGCTGCTACTACTAGTGTTGTTATTACTGATAGTAATTTAAATATTAGTAGAACACTTAGTAATTCAGCTTTTGAAGTTCTTATAAGAAAAGTAGATAGTGATACAGGTGGTTCTGTAGCAGGAGCGGTTTTAAATATTTTAGATAGTGATGGTAGAGTAGTTGATACAGTTACAACAGAAGATGATTATGTTAGTATTTCTAATATAAAGGAAGGTACTTATAGAGTAGTAGAAGTAGAAGCTCCTCCTGGTTATTTATTAAGTAGTGAAGAACAAGAATTTACTGTTGATAGTAATCATACTAGGGTGACTGTTGATTTTCTTGATGAATTAAATGAAGTATTAATTGAGAAAAGAGATGCTAGTGATAATAACTTCGTTAGTGGGGCAGTATTAAGACTTGTAAGAGTATCTGATAATAGAACGATTGATGAATGGACTACTGATGGTAAAGCTCATAGTGTTAAAGGTTTAATACCAGGAGATTATAAAGTAATAGAAGTAGAAGCGCCAAATGGTTATACTTTAAGTAATAGTGAAGTTACATTTAATATAAGTGGTACTGAGACAGAAGCTAAGACTGTTACTTTCTATAATTCTAATAATCAAATAACTATTAGTAAGGTAGATAAAGATACAAGAGAGCCAATAAGTGGAGCGAGACTTAGAATAACTAATAGTAGTGGTAGTGTTATAGATACATTTACAACTACTGATAGTCCCTATACTATTGATAGGTTAGACTCTGGTACTTATTATGTAGAAGAATTAAAAGCTCCAGATGGTTATGTTCCTTTAAGTAATAGAGAAAGTTTTGTAGTAGATGAGAATACTACTAATATTCAAGTTGTTATAGAAAATGAAAAGACAAGATTAAGCTTAGGTAAGGTAGATGCTAGTAGTGGTTCTTATGTTTCTGGAGCAAGATTAAGACTTACAGATAGTGATGATAGAGAGATTGAAACATTTACTACTAGTAATGCTCCTTATGTAATAGAAGGACTTTCTTATGGCACTTATTATTTAGAAGAGGTAGAAGCACCGGCTGGTTATATTAAAACTGATGAGGTAGTAGAGATAAACTTTAATTCGTCTAATAGTTCTTCTTCTGTTTATACTATTTCTAATACAACTGGTAGTTTAACGATAAGAAAGGTAGATAGTGAAACAGGAGAAGCAGTTAGTGGAGCATTATTAGAAATTAGTGATGGTAATGAAGTGATAGAAACATTTAGGACTACGGAAAGTGCTCATACTTTGAGTAATTTAAGTGAAGGAACATATTATGTAAGAGAACTAGAAGCTCCTAATGGTTATATAGTAGATAATACTAGATATGAAGTAACTATTAGTAATGATAATCCTAATTATGATTTTGTTATAAGGAATAGACCTATCACAGTAAATTTAGGTAAAATAGATGCAAGAACAGGGGAATATATAAGTGGAGCGACAATGAGACTAGCTCGTCTAGATGGTATAATGGAACCAATTACTTTTGTTAGCACTAATAGTCCTTATGTAGTTAAAAGATTAACTCCAGGTATATATAGTTTAACTGAGTTAGAAGCACCAGCAGGGTATGTGGGAACAGGCTCTATTATAACTTTTAGAGTATTAGAGTCTGGAGAAGTACAAACTGTTAATATAAGTAATGATATAACTACAATAAGTGTTAATAATAGAGTTTTAACGGTAGATACTAATGGTATTAGTGATTATAGTTATAGATTAGAAACAACTAGTGGAGAAGTAATAGATGAATTTACAACTACTGAAGATGTCTATACTAGTAGTGAATTAGCTTTGGGGGATTATGTATTAAAACAAACCGGAGTACCAGAAGGGGTTATTATAAATGATAATCCAATATACTTTAGTGTAAGTAATAGTAGTAATGTGGATATAATTAATTATGTTAATGATTTTACTAAAGTGAATATAAGTAAACTTGATATTGCTAATAGCGAAGAAGTAGAAGGTGCTCATTTAGTAATAAAAGACAGTAATGGTAAAATAGTAGAAGAATGGACATCTACAGATACTCCTTACTATATAGAGAAATTACCAGTAGGTAAATATACGCTTACAGAGACAATTGCTCCAGATGATTATGTCTTAAATACATCAGTAGTAGATTTTGAAGTATTAGAAACTGGTGATATTCAAAGTGCAGTTATGTATAATTCTAAACCTATAGAAGTTCCTAATACAGGAAGTAATGCTACATATATTTATTTAACTGGGGGAATTTTAATATTAATAGGTGGTATTTTGATGTATATTTCTTATAGGAATAAGTCTTTAATAAAGTCAAGATAATTCATATAATATAATAGGTTCGGGTGTCAAATTTGACAAAAAAGTGAATTTTTGGTACAATTTTATTGTTCTTATTTGAAGGAGGAACTATGAAAAAAGTTAGTAAGCTGAGCCTTACCTTAGCATCTCTTGGTGTTTTTATGATAGGTTTAGCTGGTGTATTACAGTATAAAGCTTTTCAAATAGAAGAGAGTACTGTAGCTTATGAAACAGTGACAATGAATGATTCTTATTCGGGTAATAAAGAAGTTAATAATAAGAATGAAAATACTCCTGAAGAATCTAATGATAATAATGCCGTAGTAGAAGATGTAACTACTACTGATAATGAAGAAGTAGAGGAAGTAGTTATTGAAGATGAACTTGAGGATGTTAAAACTTATGAAGAAGTTAGTACTGTTCCTGTTGATCCTATTGTTTATGATGGTTTAACAATGAATCAGTTAGCTGAAAAACTTAATCGTTCATTAAAGTCTACTATTTCTGGTAAAGGTTATTTAATTGCTAGTTATTCATTACAGTTAGGAATTGACCCTTATATGGCAACAGCGATTATTCTTCATGAAACTGGATGTAATGGTACTTGTAGTAGTTTAGTTCGTGAATGTAATAATGTTGGTGGTCAAAAAGGTGGCCCAAGTTGTGGTGGAGGTGCTTATAAAGCCTATGCTACACTTGATGAAGGTATTATGGGTTATTTAGATAACTTATATCGTAATTATTATTCTTATGGTTTAACTACACCAGAGACGATTGGTCCTAAGTATGCTGCTAGTACTACTTGGGCTAGTCAAGTTAATAATTACATTGCTTTAATTAGAAGCAGATAAAGAGCTTAGGCTCTTTTTATTTGCTTTTTTTCTTATTATCACATATAATGATTATATAAAATAAGGTAGTAATGGAGTAGGTAGTATGGTAATAAAAGGTTTGGTTGATGGTGATGACAGATTAGCTTATATGGCATTTAATGAACATAGTTATGTTGCTAGGAAAATAAATATGTATTATTCTACGCTTTATTATTTAGGTACTAATCCTAAATTTGGTAATTATATTAAAGAAAATGATACTTTAGTAGTGGCTGGAAAACTTAGTAAAAGAGATCTTATAGAGAAAGAAGCGACTCTATATAGTGGAATTACTATAACTAAGGATAAAGAATATATAAATGCTACTGATATTAAAGAGAATACTATGTATCTTAAAAATATAGATGTAAAAACGGGAGAATGTTTTAGTAGACTTTATGTAGATGGTGATATAACAGATATTAAAACAGATTTATATGGTTATAAGAATGATAATTCTCTTGTTTTAGTTACTCCTTGTATAGATAAAAATGATTTTAATGTGTTCGATTTAAAAGAAAATTTAAATAAAGTACTTTCTTTACTTTGTTTTAATGATTTGCAAGATACCTTTGATGTTTGTGAAGTTTTAGAATGTCCTAAAAATGAAGTTATTCCTTTTGAACATCTAGAAATGATTATTAACTTTTCTGATGTTGATACTGTTCATGTGCCTTTTAAGATAGATGATGCTAAGATTCTTAAATTTTATTCTTTTGTTTATAGCGAACATTTTAATAGTTGGTATGATTTAAATAGTAATGTAGATTTACTTGCTTTTGAGACATTTTCTTATTATTTTTCTAAAAGTAGGTTAGCACCTTTACTAAATAAGTTAATTAGTCAAAGAAAAGTGTATAGCTTATCTGATAGAGGTATTGCAAGAATTTATCTTAAAGATGGTGCTTTTGGTTTTGTTGAAAGTGGAAATAGGTGGTAAAATAGTATAAGAAGAGGTGTATGCAGTGCAGAAAGTAATTATAATTGGTGCTGGTCCTGCAGGTTTAACCGCTGCCTATGAATTACTTAAAAATAGTGATAAATATCAAGTAATTATTTTAGAAAGTGAAGAACAAGTAGGAGGAATTTCAAGGACAATAAAATATCATAATAATCGTATGGATATAGGAGGTCATCGCTTTTTTTCTAAGAGTGAAGAAATTATGAATTTCTTTAAAGAGATTATGCCTATTCAAGGTAAGAATAGTTTTGATGATAAAGTTTTAGGTCGAGAAAAAAAGTTAGAGAAAAATGGCCCTGATCCAGAGAAGGAAGATTGTACCTTTTTAATTAGAGATCGAGTGTCACGTATTTTTTATTTAAAAAAGTTCTTTGATTATCCAATAACTCTTAAATGGAGTACTTTAAAGAATTTGGGGTTTTTTAATGTGATAAGCAGTGGCTTTAGTTATATAAAAGCGACTATTTTAAAAAGAAAAGAAACTTCACTTGAGAATTTTTATATTAATAGATTTGGTAAGAAACTTTATAAAATGTTTTTTGAAGGTTATACTTTTAAAGTATGGGGAAGACATCCAAGTAAAATAAGTGCTGATTGGGGTAGTCAAAGAGCGAAAGGATTATCTGTTTTAGAGGTAGTAAAAGATAATATTTATAAATGGTTACATTTAAAGAATAAGAGTAAAGAGACATCTTTGATTGAGAGCTTTTATTATCCTAAATATGGACCTGGCCAGTTTTATCGAGAGTTAGAAAAGAAAATAAAAGAGAAAAATGGCGAGATTAGAAAAGGATGTACTGTTACTAAAATAAAACTAAAAAATAATAAAATAACTTCTATTGTCTATAAAAATAATGGTAAAGAAATAGAGCTTAAAGGTGATATTTTTATTTCATCAATGCCTTTAAAAGATTTGATAGAAAGTTTTTCTATTAAAGTAGATCCTGATATTAAAAGAATTGCTACTAATTTACCATATCGTGATTTTATGACCGTTGGTTTATTAGTAAAGAAGTTAAAGTTAAAAAATACTACTAATATTAGAACTCTTTGTAATATTATTCCTGATTGTTGGCTTTATATTCAAGATTCTAAAGTTAAGTTAGGAAGAATTCAAGTTTTTAATAATTGGTCTCCTTATATGGTAGAAGATCCTTTAGATAGTGTGTGGTTAGGACTTGAATATTTTTGTAATGAAACTGATAAAGAGTGGACGATGAAAGATGAGGCTTTTATTAATAGAGCGATAGATGAGTTAGTAAGTATGAATATAATTGATAAGAGTGATGTGTTAGATTCTCATTTAGTGAGAGTAAAAAAAGCTTATCCTGCTTATTTTGATACTTATAAAGAAATTGATAAGTTAATTCTTTATTTAAATAAAATTCCTAATCTTTATTGTATCGGTAGAAATGGACAACATCGTTATAACAATATGGATCATTCTATGATGACGGCAATGATTGCTGCTAAGAAAATTATAAATAATGATAAAGATAAAAGTGATATTTGGAATGTGAATGTGGAGAAGGTGTATCATGAAAAAAAGTAAGTTAAAAAAGTATTGCCCTTCAAAAAAAATGTTATTTTTATATTTTAATATACCTTTATTATTAGTTCTTACTTTTAGAGTTGATTATAATGATATATGGTTTTTATTAAATCATGGTAAGTATGTTTTAAATAATGGATTTCCTTTAATAGAGCCTTTTACAATTCATGAGAATTTTGCATTTGTAATGCAACAATGGCTTTCTTCAGTTATATTTTATTTATCTTATAGTACTTTAGGTAAATATGGGCTTTTAATATTAACTCTTTTAGTAACAGGATATATTATTTTTATTAGTTATAAATTATGTATGTTACTAAGTGAGAAAAGACATACTTTATCAGTAATTCTTACAACTGTAATGACTACTTTATTAGCTTATTATTTTATAACTGTAAGACCTCAGATTTTTACATTTGCAATTTTGATTACAGAAATTTATTTATTAGAGAAATATATCAAAGAAAAAGATAAGAGGTATTTATATGGATTACCAATTTTATCTTTATTACAAATAAATTTACATTCTTCAATGTTTTTTATGTTATTTGCCTTTTTACTTCCTTATTTAATAGATTCTTTTCGTTATAAAATAGGGCCTTTAGAAAGTGAAGGTTATAAAAAGAAGCCATTATTTATTACTAGTATAATTATGTTCTTGACAGGATTAATTAATCCTTATGGAATAGATGGTTTAACTTACATTTTTAGAAGTTTTGGTAATAGTTATATTAATATGTCAATAAATGAAATGGCTCCGCTTATGATAAATGATATAGTAGGTAAAGTTTGTTTATTTATTATCTTTCTAATTATTTGTATTTATATTTTCTATAGAAAAAGTAAAATTAAGCCAAGATATTTTTACTTACTTATCGGAACAACTTTTCTTACTTTTACTGCTTATAAAGGTTTAGCTTATTTACTTATAGGAGGAATATTACCACTTGCTTATTATTTAAGAAAAGCATTTAAAAAAGATAATACTAAAGATGAAGTTAAACCTTATAAATATCTATTAAATAGTTCTTGTCTTGCAATTATAGGTTTGGTGTTAGTGATAGGAACAGATTCTTTCATATTTACTTATAAATATAAAGAGGGAATTGATTATTTAATAGAAAATAATAAAGCTAGTGATATTACTTTATATACCGGTTTTAATGAAGGTGGTTATCCTGAATGGAAAGGGATAAAATGTTATATTGATCCTAGAGCAGAGGTTTTCTTAAAGGAAAATAATAAACAAGAAGATATTGTGGAAGAGTATTATCTATTACAAAATGGAGAGTTAAATATAAAAGAGTTTTTAGAGAAATATAAGTTTAGTCATTTATTAATTACTGAAAATGATTATTTATACGATGAAATGAAAAATATTGATAATTATAAACTCGTTTATCAAAATAAATCTATTAGAGATTTTGGTCTTGCCGATAAAGGAGTAAGAATTAAATATCGTATTTATGAGAGAATTAGTTAAATACATATATTAAGTTATATGTATTTTTTTGTCTTGTTGTAATTATCTTATCTTTAACTACTTTCTCATATTATTTTTTTAGGAGGATTCTTCTATGAAAATAAATAGCAATGGTTTAAGTAATGAAGAAGTAGTTAAGTCAAGAGAAATGTATGGTAGTAATGCTTTAGTAAAATTTAAAAAAGATAGTTTTTTTAAACAATTGATTAGAAGTTTAGGTGATCCTATTATAAAAATACTTTTAATTGCTCTTGGTATTAAAACAGTATTTTTAATTCAAGATTTTGATTGGTATGAGACAGTTGGTATTGTTATAGCGATATTTTTAGCATCTTTTATTTCAACAATATCTGAGTATGGAAGTGAGAAGGCTTTTTTAAAATTACAAAAAGAAGCGGAATCAATTAAAGTAAAGGTAAGACGTGAGGGGAGTGTTTTACTGATACCTATTGATGAAGTAGTAGTTTCTGATATTATTTTGTTAGACTCAGGAGATAGAATAGTTGCTGATGGAGTTTTGATTAAAGGAGAAGTTAGTGTAGATGAATCATCTATTACTGGAGAGAGTAAGGAAGTTTATAAGAAACCTTTTACTAAGGGACTTAATCCTAGTACTAATAATGAACTTTTAAGAGGTAGTGTAATTTATCATGGGGTTGGAGAGATGGTTGTGACAAAAGTAGGAGTTAATACTTTTTATGGAAAAATATCTTTAGAGTTGCAAGAAAAACAACCAGAAAGCCCTTTGAAATTAAGACTTAGAGATCTTGCTAAAGTTATTAGTAGAATAGGTTATATTGGAGCATTTCTTGTCGCTTTTTCCTATCTTTTTTCAGTTTTAGTAATAGATAATAATTTTGAGATGACAAGGATAATTGCTACTATTTCTGATACATCCTTACTTTTTGCCTATTTTCTTCAAGCTTTGACTCTTGCTGTTACAATTATAGTAGTATCTGTTCCTGAAGGTTTACCTATGATGATTACTTTAGTTTTATCTAGTAATATGAAAAGAATGTTAAAAGATAATGTGTTAGTTAGAAAACTTATGGGAATAGAAACGGCAGGTAGTTTAAATATTTTATTTACTGATAAGACAGGTACGCTTACAAAAGGAGAACTTGAAGTAGTAGGAGTTATGTTTGGTAATTTAGATTATTATAAAGATAAGAACAGGCTTAAGAGTAGTTTTAATTATTATAATATTTTAAAAAAAGCAATTCTTTCTAATACTAGTTGTGTTTATGATGATGTTAAAAATATTTGGATTGGAGGAAATTCTACTGATAGGGCAGTTGTTAATTATTTAGAAGAGGAGAATTATTCTTTTAAAAAAGTAAAGCAAGTTCCTTTTGATAGTAAAAATAAATATTCTTATACTAAAGTGTTAGAAGAAGGTAAGGAGATAACTTATTATAAAGGGGCTCCTGAAGTATTATTAGAAAAATGTAAATATTATATAGCACCTAATGGTAGGAAAGTAAGTTTTGTTAATAAAAATAAAATAGCTGATATTATTAATGATTATGCTAGTAAAGGTATTAGAGTTTTGATGGTTTGTTCTAATGACGGTAGTGGGCTTTGTTTTGTTTCACTTTTATTTATTAAAGATGAATTAAGAGAAGAAGTTAGTGATGGTATAGAATTAGTTAGAAAAGCTGGTATTAGGACAGTTATGATAACTGGAGATAATAAGAAAACAGCAGTTGCTATTGCAAAAGATGCTGGTATTATAAAAAGTGATAAAGATATTGTTCTTACTAGTAGTGAATTAAATAATTTAAGTGATGAAAAGATTAAAGGGATTATTCCAAATCTATCTGTTGTTGCTAGGGCTCTACCTACTGATAAGAGTAGACTGGTAAGATTAAGTCAAGAGTTAGGGCTTGTGGTAGGTATGACAGGAGATGGAGTTAATGATGCACCAGCGTTAAAAAAAGCGGATGTTGGTTTTGGTATGGGGAGTGGGACTGAAGTTGCTAAGGAAGCTAGTGATATAATTTTACTTGATAATAATTTTAATTCTATAGTTAAGGCTATACTTTATGGAAGGACAATTTTTAAAAGTATTCGTAAGTTCATTATTTTTCAATTAACAGTTAATTTCTGTGCTGTGTTTTTATCAATAGTAGGACCATTTATTGGTGTAGATAGTCCTGTTACTGTTATTCAAATGCTTTGGGTTAATATGGTTATGGATACTTTAGCAGGTATTGCTTTTTCTTATGAAGCACCTCTTTTAGAATATATGGAAGAGCCACCTAAAAAGCGTGATGAGAAAATACTTAATAGTTATATGATTCATGAGATAGTTTTTACTAGTATTTATTCCTTTTTACTTTGTATTTTCTTTTTAAAAAGTCCATTTATTCATTCATTCTTTAGAAGTGGTGCTAATGATATTTACTTTATGAGTGCTTTCTTTGGACTATTTATCTTTATGATGATATTTAATAGTTTTAATGCAAGAACAAGTCGACTTAATATTTTTGCAAATCTTTTATCTAATAAAGTATTTATGATAGTTATAGCTTTTATAGTAGTAGTACAGATTATTCTTATTTATTTTGGAGGAGACTTATTTAGAACAACATCTTTAAGTTTAAAAGAAGTAGAAATTATGCTATGTTGTGCATTTTCTGTAATACCAGTAGAGTTTTTTAGAAAACTTTATCTTAAAAGTAAAGGAAAACTTGGTTGTGTTTAAGAATTATTAGTTGTATAATATAAATCACTGGAGGAAATTATGGAAAAGCTTAGGATTATGAGTTTTGATTTAGATTCTTTTTCTTTAGTTAAAAGTAAAGAAGAAAGATCTAAAAGGGTAATAGATTATATAAAAAACATTGACATTGATTTTGCTTTGCTACAAGGTAATAAACACTTACTTTATAATGTTTTGTGTAATAGTGAAGATTATTTGGTTGAATATTTTTATAAAAATAATATGTTTTTAAAACATGCAAGAACTGAATATATAGATGATTATATGGGAGAAAATACTGGTGTTTATGTTTCTAGAATAGATAATCAAGATATTGCTCTTTATAATGTTAAAAAATATAGAAAAGAAAGTTTATGGGAATTTAGAAATATGCTTAAGGAATTTGAAAATGTAGAGCATAAAGTTGTGGCTGGGACATTACCAAGTGTAAATATAGAAAGTTTTTGTAATAAGTATAATCTTGATAATGTTTGTAGTGGACCTAGAAGTAATCATATTCTTGTGTCTAAGGAATTAGATGCTAGAGTAGTAGATAGACCTGTGATGGTTTCAGTTGATGCACAACCTATGGTTGTTGATATTACTTATAAGAAAGTTAGATAAGGAAGAGTGTTTATGGAAAATTTAAAAATACTTAGTATGAATTTAGGAAGAAGGTTTGTTCCTATTAAAGATAAAGGTAAAAGAAAATATTTAATGGACTTTATTAAAGCAGAAGATTATGATATTGTTATGTTACAAGGAAAGGCTATAACTACTAATATAAATTTTAGTAAAATGGATTGTGATGCTGTTACTTATTATAATAGAATGACTTTATTATATGATAAACCATTAAAAGGATATGATAGTGATTTTAAATCTAAAGTGGTTAGTTCTACTGTAATGTATAATAAAGACCTTATAGCATGTATTAATATAAATTGTGATAATCCTAAAAATATGGAAGATGTTTATAAAGTATGTGAGGCTTATAGTAATCCTAACACTATATATAATCTTAAAACTAGAATAGTTGCAGGAAGACTTCCAAGAGAAGTTGATACAAATGAATTCTGTGATGCGTTTGATTTAGATGATATTTCTACTTTAGTAGGAGTGATGAGTCATGCAAAAAATAATAGAGAGATGGTAAATCATTTCTTTATATCAAGAGATTTAGAGGCAGAAAGCGTTCATAAGTTAGTAGGAATGACAGAAGTATATGGAATCGGAGAAGCTTATCCTATAGAGGTAACTTTAAAGAAAGTATTGAAGTAAATTAATTTGGAGTGAGATTATGGAAAATATAAGAATACTTAGTATGAATTTAGGAAGAAGGTTTGTTCCTGTTAAAGATAGGAAAAGAAAAGCTTATATAACAGATTTTATTAATGAAGAAGGTTATGATATTGTTATGTTACAAGGTGATAGTATAAAGCATAATATTAATTTAAAACAGCCACAGTTAAATTCTTCTTATAATAAAATAGTTTATAATGATAAAGTTGCAACATTATATAAATCTAGTTTGCCTTTTGATGATGAAGTTATGGTTAATTTTTCTTATGATGTTCCTGTAACTTCTTCTATTTTTTCTTATAAAGATTTTCCTATGGCATTTATTAATGTTAATTGTGAAGATCCTTATAATATAGATAGTGTGTGTGATATTTGTGATTCATTTGGTAATGATCGTTATCTGCCAACTAGGGTAGTAGCAGGAAGATTTCCAAGAGAAGTTAATATAAATAGATTGTGTCAGGTGCTAGCTTTAGATGATATCTCTACTTTAGTAAGACAGGAGATGTATGTTAAGAATAATAGAGAGATGTTAAATCATTTCTTTATATCTAGAAATTTAGAATGTATGAATGTTCATAAATTAACAGGAATGACAGAAATATCAGGAATAGGTGAAGCTTATCCTATAGAAGTTACTTTAAAGAAAGTTTTGAAATAACTTTCTTTTTCTTTAGTTTTCTGATAAAATTTTAAGTGTTTTGAGGTGATAATATGCTACAAGTAAGTAATGTTAGTTTAAGATTTGATAAAAGAGTTTTATTTGAGAATGTTAATTTGAAATTTACTAGTGGAAATTGTTATGGAATAATAGGTGCGAATGGAGCAGGTAAAAGTACTTTTTTAAAGCTTCTTACAGGGGAGATTGATACTACTACTGGGGAGGTTATTGTTAGTAAAGGAGAAAGAATCTCTGTATTAAAACAAGACCATTATCAGTATGATGATATGCGAGTACTTGATGTTGTTATTATGGGTAATGATAGACTTTATAAGATTATGAAAGAAAAAGAAGAGTTATATTCCCATACAGAGTTTACTGAGGAAGATGGATATAGGCTAGCTGACCTTGAAGCTGAGTTTTTAGATATGGATGGTTGGAATGCTGAAAACGATGCAGCGATTTTACTTACTAATTTAGGTATTAGTGATAAATACTTTGATAAAAATATGAAGGATATACCTGTTAAGTTAAGAGTAAAAGTAATGCTTGCTAGTGCTTTGTTTGGCAATCCTGATATACTTTTATTAGATGAACCTACTAATAGTTTGGATATTAATGCAATTAGTTGGTTAGAAGAGTTTATAATTAATTATCCTAATACAGTGATAGTTGTTAGTCATGATAGACATTTTTTAAATAAAGTTTGTACACATATTGTGGATATTGATTATGGTAAAATGAATTTGTATATAGGTAATTATGACTTTTGGTATGAATCTAGTCAACTTGCTTTAAAACAGATGAAGGAGACTAATAAAAAGAAAGAAGAGAGGATTAAAGAGTTGCAAGACTTCATTGCTAGATTTAGTGCTAATGCTTCTAAGAGTAAGCAGGCAACTTCTAGGAAGAAAATGTTAGAAAAGATTGAACTTGAGGAAATAGTACCATCTTCTAGAAAGTATCCTTATATAGACTTTAAAATTACTAAACAAATTGGTAAAGAAGTACTTAAAGTAGAGAATTTGAGTAAAGAAGTAGATGGTAAAAGAATTCTTAATAAAATATCATTTACAGTTTTACGTGGTGATAAAATTGCAATTGTTTCTGATAATGATTTAGCAAAGACAACACTTTTTGATATAATTGCAGGAATTACTAAATATGATAAAGGAGAAGTGGTGTTTGGTAAAACGATAGAACCTGGTTATTTACCACAAGATAATAATAGCTATTTTGAACAAGAAAAGAATATTTTAGAATGGTTAAGTCAATTTTATAAAGTTGATGATGATACCCATATAAGGAGTTTCTTAGGGAGAATGTTATTTAGTGGTGAAGATGTGTTTAAGAAAGTTAGTGTTTTATCAGGAGGAGAAAAAGCACGCCTGATGTTAAGTAAATTAATGTTAGAAGAGCCTAATTTTCTTATATTAGATGAGCCTACTAATCATTTAGATTTAGAGAGTATTACATCTTTAAATAAAGGATTAGAAAATTTCCAAGGTGAATTAATATTGACTTCAAGAGATCATGAGTTAAATCAAACAGTTTGTAATAGGGTTATTGAAATATTAGATGATGGTTCTATTATTGATAGAAGACTATCATTTGATGAATATTATGAAAATGGTGAATTCTCAAAGTAAATGCCCGTGACAAAATAAGTGATATCAATAGACAAGTAATAACCCGTTAAGAA
>CALVKV010000018.1 GCA_944333305.1 uncultured Bacilli bacterium | reverse complement strand
TGCTGGAATATATAAGATTATTTGAAGAGCCTATTGCCTTAATAGGGCACGATGGGTTCTGTGAGGGGCAATGAGACAAACCTCTCACTAAGAAAGAAAGAGAGGTGGAGTCGAGACTTGTCTACTCGACATTGGATGTATATAGATACACATTGTCATTTGAGTATTGAAGATTATGATGATATAGATAATGTTATAGAGGAAAATAAAAAAGCTTTAGTTGATAAAATTGTTGTGTCTGGTTGTAGTAGGGATAGTATTAATGAAGTAATGATGTTAAAAGAAAAGTATGATATGGTTTATGTTACAATAGGGTATCATCCAGAATATGCTGATATTACTACTTTAGATGATATTGATTATTTAAAAAGCTTGCTTGTAGGAAAAAAAGTGGTTGGTATTGGGGAAATAGGGCTTGATTATCATTATGGTAAGGAAAATAAAGAGAAACAGTTGTGGCTATTTGAAGAACAATTAAAAATTGCTGAGTCCTTTTCTTTACCAGTTGTGATTCATTCTAGAGATGCGACACAAGATACAATTAATATTTTAAAGAAATATAAGGTTAAGGGTATTATACATTGTTTTAGTGGTAGTTTAGAAACTGCTAAGATTTATATAAGTATGGGATTTTTATTAGGGATAGGTGGTGTTGTAACTTTTAAAAATTCTAAGTTGAAAGATGTTGTTAGAGAAATTTCTTTAGAGAAAATAGTTTTAGAAACTGATAGTCCTTATCTTACTCCTGTTCCATATAGAGGAAAGGTTAATTCTTCTAAATATTTAAAGTATATTGCTCTTTTTATTTCTTCTTTAAAAAATATAAGTGTGGAAGAAATAGCAAAAATTACCAGTAAGAATGCTTCTAGTTTGTTTGACTTTACCAAATAATAATGCTAGTATAGTTTTTAATAGAAGATGAGGTATTGTCAATGGGAAGAAAGTTTTTAAAGTATTTTGGATTTATTGGTTTTATTTTCATTTTAGCTTTTGTTATATTATCAGGTAATAGTAAAAAAACAGTGATGACTTCTAATATAAATAGTGTAAAGAGTCTTCAAGCTGTTCATATTGTTAATAAATATAACTCTATTAAAGAAGCAGAAAAGTTAACTGAACCAGTACTTTATGATAGTTTTTATGATGCTATTTCTGTTGCTAGTAGTAGTCCTGTAGCTTTTATGGGGACTTTAACAGCTTATGGGCCTGATTGCCCAGGGTGTTCTGGAAATAGTGCTTGTCCACCTCGTCAAAATTTTAAAAATGGGAATATTTATTTTGAGGATCAGACTTATGGTACAGTTAGAGTAGTAGCTGCTGATAGATCTATTCCTTGTGGAAGTATTGTTAGAATAAGTGGTATTAATATTTATATTGAACCTATTCTTGCTATTGTAATGGATAGAGGAGGTTCGGTTACTGGTAATCATATGGATTTGTTATTTACTAGTCAGTCTAATTTAGAGGGATTTGCAACTAGCAATAATATTAAATTTGAAATTATTAGGTATGGATGGTAATAAAGTGTCTAATTTAAGATGCTTTTTTCTTTTTTTAAAAAAATAGTTGCTTTAATAATTAGAACTATGCTATAGTTATCATAGAAGGAGGTTAGATACAAGGTGAAAGATAATAATTCTAAGCAGGTGTTATTATCTGTATTAGGAGTAGCAATTTTAGTTGTAGCTGTAGTAGGAGTTTCATTTGCAGCATTTACTTTTAGTCAAACTGGTAATGTTGTAAACCGAATTACTACTGGTACTATTAGCATGAGTTATAGTGAGCCTGAAAGTGGAATTACTTTAACTAATGCGATGCCTATGAATGATATTACAGGTAAAGCTTTAAAAAATACTAATGAGTATTTTGATTTTACTGTAACTGCTACTATTAATGGTAGTGGTACTACTAATATCAATTATGCTATAACTGCTGTGACTGAGCCAGGTTCTACTTTAACTGATGATTATGTTAAAGTATATTTAACTAATATGGGTAGTGGCGCAGATTCTGAAATTTTAGCACCTACTGTAGTTAGCGATTTACCTACTACTTCTAGTGATGCTTCAGGAGCTCCAGATGGTCAATATATCTTAGAAGATGGTACATTTTCAACAAATGCTACAAATCAATATCGTCTAAGAATGTGGGTTGCTGATAACTATGCAGTAGCTGGTTCATCTGAAACTTATACATTAAGAGTTAATGTATATGGTGCAGCTGATGCTCAATAATAATTAGCATATTTGAAAAGTGTCTAATCTCTGGCACTTTTTCTTTTTTTTAAAAAAATATTGATATTAAGTTATTTTCTATGCTATATTTGTTATATCATAGGAGGTTTATGATAATGGAAAATAATAATTCGAAAGAAGTTTTGTTATCTGTATTAGGAGTAGCGATTTTAGTTGTAGTTGTAGTAGGAGTTTCATTTGCAGCATTTAATTTTAGTCAGTCTGGTGATGTAGAAAATAATATTACTACAGGTACTATTAATATGACTTATAGTGAACCTGAAAATGGTATTAACTTAGTTAATGCTTTACCTATGTCTGATGAGCAGGGGATGTTATTATCTGGTAATAATCAGTATTTTGATTTTACGATTGATACTACTATTAATGGTAGTGGTAGTACTACTATTAATTATGCAATTACTGCTGTTAAAGGAGACTCTACTGTTGACGATTCTGCAATAAAAGTATATTTAACAAGTATGGATAATACCGCTGATAGCGAAATATTAGCACCAACGAAAATATCTGAGTTAAGTATAACAACAGGTTCTGAAAATTATCAGGCTCCTAGTGGAGAATTTATTCTTACTACAGGAACTCTTACTAATTCTGTTAGTCATTCATATCGCTTAAGAATGTGGGTTGCAGATGATTTTAGTACTCTTACTAGTTCAGGTGAGTATCGTTTAAAAGTAAATGTATATGGTGCGGCAGCAGCTCAATAATTTTGAAGTGTAGTTTAAGAACGTGTAAATTACACTTTTTCTTTTTGCTTTCTTGCTTATCTAAGTTGTTTATGTTATATTTTATTATAGATATGGAGGCTAAAGTATGAATGATAGTAAAATTAAATCTAAGTCTTTTTTATTAACGATTATTGCAATTATTTTATTATTGATAGCTGTTATTGGTGTTAGTTATGCGGCTTTTTATTATTCTAAAGTAGGTGATGAGGTTAATAGAATTTCTACTGGTACTATTACAATGAGTTATAGTGAAAATAATAATGGTATCTATTTAACAGATGCCTATCCTACTACAGATGCTATTGGTATGGCACTTTCTGGTACTAACCAATATTTTGATTTTACTGTAAGTGCTTCTATGAGTGGAAATACTATTGTTGATTATGTAGTCGCTGGTGTTAAAGTTCAAGATAATAGTACTCTACCAGATGAAGGAGTAAAGGTTTATTTAACTAGTATCGATGGTAATAGAGAAAGTCAAGTTGTAGCTCCTACAAAAATTTCCAATTTGAAATCAACTAATAACATTTCTTATGTTCCTGATAATCAGTATATAATTTTACAAGATAATTTTACGGAAACTGGAAGTCGTAGTTATCGTTTAAGAATGTGGGTTGCATCAGATTATGTTCTTCCTGAAGAAGAAAGTATGTCTTATGCGTTGAGAATAAATGTCTATGGTAATATGTCAGTTTAAGTGTAATGGTGTAGATAAACTACACTTTTTCTTTACCTAAAAAAATTAGTGTGGTACAATTACTTTAAGATAGAGGGTGTTATTATGGATAATAATAATTATGAAGATGAATCTATAAAGAAAGAGTCAAACAATAAGTTATTTATTATTATTGTTTGTTTGTTTATATTTATTGTTATGGTAATAGGTATATCCATGGCAACTTTTACTTATACTAAAGAAAATGGTAGTAATTTTAATACTATAAGTACAGGTAATATTTATTTAGATTATACAGAAAATACAAATGGTATCAACATAACTAATGCTTATCCTATGAATGATGAGGCTGGTAAAATCTTGACAGATGAAAACCAATATTTTGATTTTACTGTTGAAGCAAATATTACAGGAGATGTTGTTACTAATTATGAAATTGCCGCTGAGAAGCTTGAAAATTCTACACTTAATAATGATGAAGTTAAATTGTATTTAGAGAAAATGAATAATAATAAATATGAAGAGGTCATGGCTCCTAAGCATTTTACACCACTTACTGAAAGTACTGATTTAGGTACTATGGCAGGAAGTATGTTACTAGATAGTGATTCGTTAAATAAGAGTGCTGTTATTAAATATCGTTTAAGAATGTGGGTAGATGAAAATACAGAGGTTGGTGAATTAGAAAAAACTTTTGGAGTCAAGGTATCTATTAAGGCGAAGGTTGATTTAGATGAATAAAGTTGTTTCTTTATTTCCTTTGTTTACATGTCTTGTAAAGTTATTTTAAAAGTATAGAAATATATCTATTCTTTTGATAGAATGTAGTTGTAGATAGAGTTAGCCATCTGTTTATAACAAGGGAAATTTGAAAAGCAATTATTTGGAAGGACAAAGTTAGTTTTGTTCCTTTGTTCATTTGTGATTTTATATAGTAAGAATAATAAGTGGGTGATAGCTTGAAAAAAGAAAAAGTTAAGCAATGGTTGACTACTTTAAGAAAAGTATTTCATTTTATTGCAACAGTATTGATGTATTCTATTTGTTTAATAATGATTATTGTTTTCTTAGTATTTGTAGTTAATTTTATTGATAAGCAATATAATTTGAAGTCTGGTAATAATAAAAAAGATTTGTTTTCTGCTTATACAATAGTTAGTCCATCTATGGTTCCAACTATTAATGTATTAGATGTTGTTGTTACGATGAGAGTAGATAATCCCGAAGAAATTGAAAAGGAAGATATAGTAACTTTTAATTCTACAGATTATAGATATTCTGGAGTTCTTGTTACTCATAGGATTGTAGATATAGAAAAAACAAGTAGTGGGGAATATTTGTTTACTACTAAGGGAGATAATAATAATACGCAAGATTCTTCGAGAATAAGTTTTAATGAAATATATGGTAGAGTATTATTTAGAATTCCTAAAATTGGTTATATTCAATATTATCTTAGTTCTGTATTAGGATGGGTTGCAATTATTATTGTACCTGCTGTTATGATTATTGGTTATGATATATATAAATTAGTTAAAACTATTAAATCTTCTAATGGTAAAGATAAGAGTAAGGAAATAGATAATAATTTTAAGAAAGAAAAGAGAGGAAGGTTTAAAAAATGAAAAAAGTAATCTTATTAGTTTTAGCAGGTGTTGCTTTATTTGCTTTTATTTTTGGAACTTCTATGTTGTGGTATAAATTTTTTTACAATAGTACTGGTACTAGTAATACTACAGGTAATATTAATGTTCAATTAAGCAATAGCAATAATGTAATTGATGAGAGTGGTTTGATTCCTTTGGATGATGAAACTGCTAAAAGCTTAACACCTTATGAATTTACAGTTGTAAATAATGGTGAAAACTCTACTATTTATAATGTCTTGTTGGAAGATGCTATTATTAGTGATGATGTTTCTTATAGTAGTAAAGAATTGCTTTCTAGGAATCAATTACGTTATCAATTATCTTTAAATGGTACTGTTATTAAAAGTGGAGATTTAAGCGATATTAAAAATAATGTTTTAGATACTAGAAATATTTTATCTGGCCATACTAATAATTATCAATTACGTATTTATGTAGCAGAGTCTTCGGCTAATACTGATTGGCAGAATAAATATTATCATTTTAATATTAATGTACAAATGGAGGAAGATTTATGAAAAAAATATTATTAGAATATGTTAATATGTTTGCTTATACGTTTACGGGATTAATTTTTGGATTAGCTTTTTTCTTGCTTTTTATAAATTTCTATCATGCACAAGAATTATCTCAAGTTGTTGATGTTAGTTCTTATAATGATACTAGTAAAGCTAGTATAGAAAATAAAATAGAAATAATTAGAAATAATATAAATGTTTATAATCAATCTACTTATACGGGGTCTTTGAATGTTTATGGCCTTAATACAGCGCAAGCTAAATTGCAGTCTTGTCTTGATATTATTGAAGGTGATACAATGATGCATTATTTAAATCTTGATGAGATTGGTATTAATGATAGTTACAATTTTGTTGTTGATTATAAAAATGAAATACTTAATGGTTGTTTAGTTATGCAAGTAAAATCTATGTTTAATACTGATACAGTTGCAATGTTACCTAATTTTAATTTGGTGAAGCCATATATTGATATGAATGTTGATAATTTATTATCTTCTACTGATTATGTTCAAAGTAATCTTGAAAATTCAGATCATTATTATTTTACTACGCAAGCCAATAAGAATAACTTTTTTAACTTAGTTAGTGATAGTTATTCTGATACAATGAATAGTTATTCTAATTCATTAGACTTACTTGTAGAAGTATCAAATTGGTTTAGAAGTGTAGTGGTAGGAGGTTAAGATGAAAAGAATATTTAATGGTTTATTTTATGGTCTTAAGTTTCTTCTTTTAATTGGAGCTTTTGGATTAACTTTATTTATATTAATTAGAATGAATATACGATTAGAAAAAGATATGACGAGTGTTATACCACAATTTATTCCCTTTACAATTTTATTAGTTTTATTTATCGTTAATATGATTTTAAAGCAAGTGGGAATTTCTAAAAATTTGTTTTATAATTTAACTTGTTGTTTAGTGTTTATTACCATTATTCTTGTAGGTTGTAGAGCAATTTTTGATACTAATATGGTTTTAAATGCTAAATATGGATATGGTATAGATTTTAATTTCTTTGATAATTTCTTACCTTATATAAAGATAATGTTATATGGTTTGATAATTGCAGATATTTTATTTATGTTTAGAGAGAAAGATAAAAAAATAGGAGAAAAGTCTAATGATAAAAAGAAAGCTTAGACTTTTTTCTTTACATTTATTTAATCTGTTAATATAATTTGTAATATGAAAGAAAGTGGTATGATGGATGATTTTAAATTTAAGAAGAAGTTTGGACAGAATTTTTTGACTAATAAAGCAATTATAAAGAAAATAGCTGTTGTAGCAGATGTTAAACCTAATTCTTTAATTATTGAAGTTGGTCCCGGAAGTGGCAATTTAACTGTGGTTCTTGCAGATATTTATAAAGATAGTAAAATACTAGCTTATGAAATTGATACTAGTTTAGAGGATATTCTTTCACTTAGATTTAAAGATTTTGATAATATAAAGCTATTATTTTCTGATTTTTTAAAAGCTAATTTAAATGATGATATAAATAGTTTTAATTATGGTAATCTTTATTTTGTTAGTAATGTTCCTTATTATATAACAACACCGATTTTATTTAAATTAATTTCTAGTAATTTGCCTTTTGAAAAGATAGTAATGATGGTTCAAAAAGAAGTTGGTGATAGGTTTTGTAGTAGTGTTTCTAAAAAAGAATATAATGCTCTTACAGTTATTTTAAATTACTTTTTTTTGATAAAAAAAGAGTTTATTGTTGATCGTAATCAGTTTCATCCTAGGCCTAATGTAGATAGTGTTGTTGTTTCTTTTACTAAAAAGGAAAATAAAGAAAAGTTAAATAATTTAGATTTTTTTATTGAACTTGTTCATGACTCTTTTCAGTTTAAGAGAAAAACTTTACGTAATAACTTGAAAAAATATGATTTAAAAAAAATAGAGTCTGTTCTTTCTAAATATGGTTATGATTTAAATGTCAGGGCTGAAGCAATAGATTATAAAATCTTTGTAGATATTGCTAATACTTTAAAATCATAATTATTTCTTTTAAACATATAATTTAATGGGTGAAATGTATGTTTAAAGGGTTTAAGGTTGGTGATTATGTTACAAGAAATTCATATAATAATGATATTTTGTTTATAATTGCTGATATTAAAGGTGATATAGCTTATTTAAAAGGTATTGACGTAAGGCTTTATGCTGATAGTAATTTAGATGATTTGGAATCTGTTTCTTTGGTTTTAGATAATGATAAAGATAGAAGTGATGCTAAGAAAATTAAAGATATGTTGAATTTAGACCGTAGTGAATATTTTTATTTACCTGGAAAAATTTTACATATTGATGGTGATAATGATTATTTAAGAAGATGTATAGACTTTTATAAAGATATGCATCTGGAAGCTTATGGAGTGAATTTAGATGAAGAGGATTTTGATAAAGAAATTACTTCTTGTTTAGAAAAATATAAGCCTGATATTTTGGTTATTACAGGACATGATTCATTTAAAAAAAATAAAGATAAAAACACTTTGTCTAGTTATCAGAATTCTTCTAATTTTGTAAAGGCGACTGTTAAAGCTAGAGAGTATGAAAGAAATCAAGATAAGCTTATTATAATAGCGGGTGCTTGTCAGTCTTTTTATGAAGATTTAATAAAAGCAGGTGCTAACTTTGCTTCTAGTCCTAAAAGAATTAATATTCATGCTCTTGATCCTGCTATAATTGCTAGTACTATTGCTTTATCTCCCAAGAATAAAGAGATTGATTTAATATCATTGCTTTCTAAAACTCATTATGGTAGTGATGGTATGGGGGGAATTATTACTAATGGTGTTATGTATGTGGGGTATCCTAGATGAATGTAGATAAAATAAGAGATGAGGTTAAAAGACAGGAAGGGAAAACTCTTCATTTTAAATTTAATGGTAGTAGAAATCAAATAGCAGAATTTGATGGAAAGATAATAGAAACTTATCATTCTATATTTGTTGTTAAGTTAGTTGGTGATGATAATATTAAGTCTTTTTCATATAATGATTTAATAACGTCTAGTTTAGAGATTCTTAAGTAGTTAAATAAATTAGATATGATTTTTAGTAAAGTGGTTGACAAGTAATTAAAAATAACTTGCAAAAGTTACTTAACTGGTATAGAATTGACTTATAAGACTTAGTATTAGGAGGTTACATATGAAAATTACATCTGTAAATGTACGTAAAATTGAAAAAGAAGGAAGTCGTATGAAAGGTATAGCATCTGTTTTACTTGATGATTCTTTTGCTGTACACGATATTAGAATTATTGAAGGAGATAATGGTTTATTTATTGCTATGCCTAGTAGAAAAACTCAAGCTGGTGGGTATCGTGATATTGCGCATCCAATTAATCCAGAAGTTAGAGCAATGTTTCAAGATAAAATTATTGAAGCTTATAATAACATTAAAGATGAAGATACTAAAGAAGATTAATTCTTCTTTTTTTCATATTATTTTTAGTAATTGCATAGTCTTTATTAGGTGATAATATGGAAAATAAGGAAGCAATCATTAATAATTATAATCATAGTATTACAATTACGGAAAGAAAAAATTTGCTTATTACAGGAGTTAAGAAAATAGAAAATTTTGATAATGAAGAGTTTTTGCTTGAAACTGTTATGGGGTATTTGGCTGTTAAAGGTGAAGATTTAGAACTTGTTAAGTTAGATACTTTAGCTGGTAATGTTTCTATAAAAGGACTTGTTAAAGGTTTTTCTTATATGGATGAGAATAATAGTAAAAAAGATAAAGAAGGAGCTAGTGTCTTTAATCGATTATTTAGATGATGATTTTGAAAGAACAAATAGTTGCTATTATCTTTTCTTTTATATTTGGTGTCCTTTTATCTTGTTTATATAATTTCAATTATAAATTACTTTTTAATAAGAGAAGAGTAGTTAAGATTATTTTTAATATTATATTTGTACTTGACTTAGTGTTAATCTATTTTCTTGTTATGAGAAAAATAAATAGTGCTATTATTCATCCGTATTTTTATTTGTTTATTGCTTTAGGGTTTTTTACGTTTTTTAATTTTAGTAAAAAATTAAGATTTTTATTAAAAATCCCTGATATTAAAGAAAAAACTAAAAAAGATGACCAAAAGTGTAAAAATTGACTAGTTAATATTGAACTAGTTTTTTTCTAATACTATAATATATGTTAGGAAAGTAGGTGAAATTTTAATGGCTAGAAAACATAAGAAAAAGAAAAAAATAGGTCCTATTTTGTTGTTATGTATTTCTTTTGCTGTTATAATTTTTACTACATTTACAATTTTTAGATATTGGACTATGATATATAGTAAATATCAGGAGAAGGGAGAGTTAAAGAAAGAATTAGCTTCTCTAAAGGATAAAGAAGAAGAATTAGAGTCTGATGTTAAAAAGCTTCAAGACTCCGATTATATAGCACGGTATGCAAGAGAAAAATATTATTATTCTAAAGATGGAGAATATATTTTAAAAATACCTGAAGATGATGAATAGTAATTAGACAGTGGTGATTTTATGAATATAGACAATTTGTATAAAGATATTAAAGTTAAAGATGGAGATTTTTTAGTTTTTGGTTGTAGTTATGGGCCTGATTCTATGGCTTTGTTTAAAACTCTTTTGGAATATAGAAAAAAAATAAATATTGTATTAGTTTGTGCCCATGTTAATCATGATAAAAGACGTGAGAGTGCTAAAGAGAAAGAGGATTTAGAATATTTTTGTAAAACTAATAACGTTATTTTCGAGTATATGAAAATAGAAAAATATGGAGATGATAATTTTCATAATGAAGCTAGAAATATAAGATATCAATTTTTTGATGAAGTTGTAAAAAAATATAATGCTAAGTATTTGCTTACTGCCCATCATGGTGATGATTTAATGGAAACTATTTTGATGAGGATTGCAAGAGGTTCTACATTAAAGGGGTATAGTGGCTTTCAAAAATTAGTTAAAATGGATGGATACTACATTTATAGACCTTTTATAGGTTTAACTAAAGATGAATTAGTTAATTATTGTCATAAAGAAAAGGTACCTTATGCTATTGATAATAGTAATTTTAGTAGTGTTTATACAAGAAATAGATATCGTAAAGAAATTCTTCCTTTCTTAAAAAAAGAAGATAAAGATATTCATAAAAAGTTTTTAAAATTTAGTAATGTTTTGAGCGATGCAGATAACTTTATTGAAGAAGAAGCTAGTAAAGCTATTTTAAAAGTTGTTAATGGCAATAAACTTTTTATAGATAGGTATTTAACTCTTAATAAGTTTTTACAAAGGATTGTGTTAGAAAGATTTATTTCAGCTTTTTATCAAGATGATTTAATATTAATTAATGATAGGCATTTAGATTTAATGGAGAAATTAATTGATAGTAAAAAGAGTAATTCTAAAATTAATTTACCTAACGATGTAGAGGTTGTTAAGAGCTATAATACATTATCTATTAGTAGAAATCCTGTTCTTTTTAGTAGTTATGAGATTGAAGTTTCTAAAGAAGTTCTTTTGCCAAATGGTCATAGATTAAAACAATTGGATTCAGTTAAAGGTAATAGTAATAATATTATTAAATTATCAAGTAAAGAAGTTGTTTTACCTTTGATAGTTAGAACGAGAAAATTAGGTGATGTGATGGCTATAAAAGGAGGAGGACATAAAAAAATTAAAGATATTTTTATAGATGCAAAAATTCCTTTGACAGAAAGGGATTTATGGCCTATAGTAGTTGATAGTGCCTCACATATAGTTTTTGTGCCAGGCCTTAAAAAGTCTAAATTTGATAAGACTAATAATGAATTTTATGATATAATACTGAGATATGAATAGAAAAAGGAGAGATTTCCAATGAATGTAAATAAAAAAGTGGTAAAAAAAGGTTTACTTCCATATGTCTTTTTGCTTCTAGTAATGCTTGGGGTTGTTTATTTTGTAAGTGTTGCTAATCAAAAAGTTAATGTTTTAACTTATGATGAGTTTATGACTAGTCTTGAAGATAAAGAAGTTAAAGAGATTACAGTAACACCTCGTGATAGAGCGAAAGTTTATGAAATTACAGGTACTTTAGATGATTATGCTGAAAACGAAAGTTTCTTTGTTAGGGTACCTTTATCTGATCAAGTTATGAGAAAATTAGTAGAAGCAAGTGATGCTGATGATTTTGAGTTTAATAGTGTTGCTGATCCAGAATCTAGTACAATTTTACTTGTTTTAGCTAATGTTTTACCTATTGCTATTTTAGCGTTCGTTTGTTTCTGGTTTTTAAGTAAGCAAATGGGCGGAGGTAAGAATTCGCTTGATTTTGGAAAGAGTAAAGCAAAGCTATCTAGTGAAAAAAATAAAGTTACTTTTAAAGATGTAGCAGGTCTTAATGAAGAAAAAGAAGAAGTTAAAGAATTAATTGATTTCTTAAAGAATCCTAAGAAGTTCCAAAAATTAGGAGCAAGAATTCCTAAGGGTGTTCTTTTATATGGTCCTCCTGGAACTGGTAAAACATTGTTAGCTCGTGCTGTTGCAGGAGAAGCTAATGTTCCTTTCTATTATATTAGTGGATCTGACTTTGTTGAGTTGTTTGTTGGTGTGGGTGCGAGTCGTGTTCGTGATATGTTCCAACAAGCTAAAAGAACAGCGCCATGTCTTATCTTTATAGATGAGATTGATGCTGTAGGTAGACAAAGGGGTACTGGTATTGGTGGAGGCCATGATGAAAGAGAACAAACATTAAATCAATTACTTACTGAGATGGATGGCTTTGGTGAAAATGAAGGTATCATTATAATTGCTGCTACTAATAGACCTGATGTACTAGATCCAGCCCTACTTCGTCCAGGTCGTTTTGATAGACAAGTTACAGTTAATTTGCCTGATGTAAAGGGACGTGAAGAAATACTTAAAGTTCATGCTCGTAATAAGGTGTTAGCAGATGGTGTTAATATTCCTGCTATTGCTAAGAGAACTCCAGGATATTCAGGAGCTGACCTAGAAAATTTACTTAATGAAGCTGCTTTACTTGCAGTTAGACGTAATAAAGATGCTATTACAATGAGTGAAATTGATGAAGCTAGTGATAGGGTTCTAATGGGACCAGCTAAGACAAGTGCTAAACGTAGTGAGAACGATAGAAAATTAGTTGCTTATCATGAGTCTGGTCATGCTGTTGTTGGTATTAAGTTAAAAGGTGCTAATGACGTTCAAAAAGTTACAATTATTCCAAGAGGTGCTGCTGGTGGATATAATATGATGATCCCTAGTGAAGAAAAGATTTGTCGCACTAAGACTGATTTATTAGAAGAGATTACAGGTTTACTTGCAGGACGTGTTAGTGAAGAAGTTGTTTTTGGAGAAGTAACAACGGGTGCTGAAAATGATTTTGAGAAAGCTACTAAGATTGCTAGAGCTATGGTTACTGAATATGGTATGAGTGATTTAGGACCAATGCAATTAGAACAAAGAGAGGGAAGTGCTTTCTTAGGTCGTGATTATGCTAAGAGTCGTAATTTCTCTAATGAAGTAGCACATGAAATAGATCAAGAAATGAGAAAAATTATTGATAAATGTTATGATGAAGCAACTAAGATTATTAAAGATAATAGAGATTTACTTGATTTACTTGCCAAGACATTATTGGAGTATGAGACATTAACTAAAGAACAAATTGATTACTTAGTAGAACATGGAAAAATGCCTAATGAAGATGAAGAGACTAGTTATGAGAAGATGAGTTTAACTAAGTTGAAAGAACTTGCTAGAGAAAAAGGTATTAAAGGTTATACTAAAATGAATAAGGCAGAGCTTATAAAAGAACTTGAAAAATAGTTCTTTTTTCTGTATTATATATACAATTATTCACAGGTCTTGTGGAAAAAGTAATGGAGGAAGTAGATGTGAAAGCAAAGAAAACAGTGGAAAAAGAAATAGGGGAGTTTAGAAAATTTATTAGTAGAGGGGCTGTTTTAGATATGGCTGTTGGTGTCATTATTGGTGGTGCATTTTCTAAGATAGTTAGTAGTTTAGTTGATGATATATTTATGCCTTTACTTGGAGTAGTTTTAGGTGGACTTGACTTTAGTGGTTTATCTATTAAAATAGGTGATGCTTCTATTATGTATGGATCTTTTATTCAAAGTATTGTAGATTTTTTAATTATTGCTATTTGCATTTTTGTAATGGTTAAAGTAGTTTCTAAGATAAGAGATAAAGCCGATAAAAAGTTAGGAATAGAGCATAAAAAGGAAGAAAAGAAAAAGGATGAACAAGTAATTTTACTTGAAGAAATTAGAGATTTGTTAAAACAACAAAATGAAAAAAGTATCTAATTTGAACAAAATATATTGTATCAAAATTGTCTTTAATATATAATATATGTATAAGGGAACTTCAACGATTTAACGAGTATAATCGCTACCTCTAATCTAAAAAGGAGTATAACCAGAGGTTTGATAGATATGAATGAATGTATCTTTGTATTAAACGTGCTTAAACATATTTCTATCATTTTATCTCTAGTTATCATATTGATAATAGTAATAAAAAAATGACACTTAATTCATCTAATGAATTAAGTGTCTTCCTAAAATAATATTTGGGTAGACATTCAACAAGGCAATGTTGAATGTTCCCTTAATAGTTTATGTAAATTTTTTTGCATATTCATAGCAACATAAAAGTTTATATTTTGCAAGTATTGGGTGATTTTATGTGGAAAATAGGTAATGTTGAAATAGAAAATAGAGTTGTCCTTGCCCCTATGGCAGGTATTTGTAATAGTGCATATCGTAAGATAATTAAAGAAATGGGCTGTGGTCTTATCTATGCGGAAATGGTTAGTGATAAGGCAATATGTTATGATAACAAAAAGACTATTGATATGCTTTATATGGAAGATGTTGAACGTCCTATTGTACAACAAATTTTTGGTAGTGATGTGGATAGTTTTGTAGAAGCAGCTAAATATATAGAAAAAAATATGAAGCCTGATATTATCGATATTAACATGGGGTGTCCTGTCCCTAAAGTGGCTTTAAGGGCTCAAGCAGGTAGTGCTTTACTTAAAGATCCTGATAAGGTGAAAGAAATAGTTAGGGCAGTGGTAAATGCGGTTAAATGTCCTGTTACAGTTAAAATTCGTAGCGGTTGGGATGCTAATCATATAAATGCTGTAGAAATTGCTAAGGTATGTGGAGAAGCCGGTGCTAGTGCTATCTGTGTTCACGGGAGAACAAGGAGTCAAGGATATTCTGGAAAAGCAGATTGGAATATAATTAGAGATGTCAAAAATAGTGTTAAAATTCCAGTAATTGGTAACGGAGATGTTACTAGTCCAGAAAAAGCGAAAGAAATGTTAGACTTTACTGGTTGTGATGCAGTTATGATTGGAAGAGGAGTTTTAGGTAATCCTTGGCTTATTAGAAATACGGTTTTGTATTTAGAAGGTAAATCTTATACACTACCTACGGTTAAGGATAAAATAGATATGTGTATTAAACATTTAAAGATGTTGAGTGACTTAAAAAGTGAAAGACAAGCAGTATTAGAAATAAGGAGTCATGTTGGTTGGTATTTAAAAGGAGTTAAAGGAAATAGTGAAATTAAAAATAAAATTTATAAAATGACTAAACTTTGTGATATACTACAAGTGTTAGAGAAGTTTAAGGAGGATTTAAATGAAGAAAAGTGTTTATGATAAAATAAAAGAAGAAGAAAAAAGCGAAGAAAAGAAAGTAAAAAAGAATACAGATATTAAGGCTATGTTTAGTCAAAGATTGTTAGCTTTTTTAATAGATGTTATTATTCTTTCTTTTATTACTACTTTAATAACAGTATTTATACCACTTAATGATACTGCTTCAAAGTTATATGAAGAGCAGAATCAAATATTAGAAAACTATGTTAGTGGTACTTCTTCTATGGAAGATTATGTTAATCAGATGGTTGATATAGAGTATGATATTGCAAAATATACTGTTGTTTCATCTATAGTAGCTGTAGTAATAAGTTTACTTTACTATGTTGTTTATCCATGTTATAATAATGGGCAGACTTTTGGTAAGAAGTTAATGAAAATTAGAATTAAGAAAACTAATGATAAAGATTTATCTATGAATGATTTGCTTATTAGAAGTATGGTTAATAATAGTATATTATTAAATATTATTTGTATAGCTTTAGTTTTATTTTTAAGTAAAGACTTATATTTAACTACTACTAGTTTGTTTAGTGGTATACAATACCTTGTTATGATTATAAGTGTCATAATGATAGCATTTACTAAAAATGCTCAGGGATTACATGATAAACTAGCTAAAACAGAAGTAGTGCAAGCTGATACAGTGAAGGAGGATGTTTTATGCACGAGCGAAAATTAACAGAACAAGAATTAGTTAGAAGAGATAAAGCTCTTAAATTAAGAGAATTAGGTTATGATCCTTTTGGGAGTAGATATGATAGAGAGGATTATGCTAATGATATTAAAGAAAAGTATGAAAGTGTAGACCATGATGCTTTTGATAGTATGACTGATACTGTTAAAGTAGCAGGTAGAATTATGTTTATTAGAAAGATGGGTAAAGCTTCATTTTTCTCTATAAAAGATAAGACGGGCTCTATTCAAGTATATATATCAATAAATGATGTTGGTGAAGATATTTATACATTATTTAAGTCTGCAGATATTGGGGATATTGTTGGTGTTTATGGTAAGGTTATGAAGACAAGAACTGGCGAAGTTACTATTAAGTGTTTAGAATATACTCCTTTAGTTAAGGCTTTAAGACCACTTCCTGAAAAATTTCATGGACTTACTGATGTTGAGGAAAGATATAGAAGACGTTATGTTGATTTAATGATGAATGATGAGTCTAGAC
>CALVKV010000017.1 GCA_944333305.1 uncultured Bacilli bacterium | reverse complement strand
TTACTTCCTCTACCTTTACGAACTAATTGATTTACTGTAGGCATTGTAATCATTAACTCCTTTCTTTACACATATCCGGGTGTATCATTTTTAGTTCTAAATAAAGTTTTGCCATAAGCAAAACTAAATTTAAACCAGCATACTTAATATAGCATCAACACCAAGTCTTGTCAATACTATTTTCTTGATATTTTTTAGTCATTGAAGCTTGCATATATTTTTAAAATCCATTTTAAACATGCTATAATAGTATATATGAAGGAGGTAAAAATGAATTTACAAGCATTAAATAATATAACATATGGTATGTATATAATTACAACAAAAGAGAATAATAAAAATATAGGGTGTATTATAAACACAGCTACTCAAATAACTTCAGAAAAACCAATTATTTCTATTAGTTTAAATAAAGATAATTATACAAACAAAGCCCTTAAAGAGACAAAAAAATGTAGTATTTCAATATTATCAGAAAAAACTAATAAAGAACTAATCAGTAGATTTGGCTACTTTTCATCAAAAAATACAGATAAATTTAAAGAAACCAATTACAAAGAAATAGACAATCTACCAATAGTTAAAGAAAGTACCTGTGCTTATATAATAGGAGACGTTATTAATATTATAAATGCAGAAACACATGATATATTTCTAATAAGAGTCAAAAAAGCAGAACAATTAACTAATGATACGCCTATGACATATAAATATTATCATGAAATATTAAAAGGAAAATCTCCATCTAAAGCACCTACTTACATAAAGGAGGAGAATATTAACTTGAACAAAAAAGGAAATAAATATAAATGTACAGTTTGTGGATATATATACGATGATGAAAAAGAAAAAACAAAATTTGAAGATTTACCTAATGATTGGAAATGTCCAATATGCGGAGTAGGCAAAGATAAATTCATAAAATTATAAATAACTAAAACCTTGACTATTTTTATCAAGGTTTTTTATATTAATCATGATAACAACTACCACCAATAAACTCTCTAATTATAGAATCATCTGGAATACTTTCACTTGGTATTGGCAAAATTAGCCTTAAAACATTAAGTAATCTCTTTGCTTCTTCATAATAAATAGAATCTTCATCAACAGAATACAAAAGAGGCTCTACATATGTTTTTAAAACTGCAAGCTCATAAATTAATGCTGTATTTATAGTAATATCCGCTTCGTCTTGATAAGGGAATATATATTTTTCTTCACCACTCCTAACATTATTCCATACTTTTAACGTATCTACAACATTATAGCCTCTTGTTCTATTATCTCTTATAATTCTCCTTAAAAGTCTATTATCTGTAGTTGGAAAACGATTATGATAATCTATATTAAGTTCTGTCAAAGCTGACAAATAGACCTTAAATTTATTTTTCGCAGGAATCTCTTTTAAAACTTTAGGATTCAAAGCATGTATACCTTCTATTAATAAAATATCATTCTTATCAAGTTTTAACTCTTTAACAAACTCTTTAACGCCCTCTTTAAAATTATATACTGGTGCCATTACTTCTTTACCACTTAATAAATCATTAATCTGTCTAGTTAATAACTTATTATCAACGGCTTCAAAACACTCATAATCTTTTTCTCCCTTTTCATTAACTGGCGTTTTTTCTCTATCAACAAAATAATCATCCATACTAATCATCTTTGGATTAAGACCAAAACTTTTCAAATACATACACAACTTAGAAGTAGTTGTAGTCTTACCACTAGAAGAAGGCCCTGCTAATAAAATTATCCTTTTATCTTTTTTGGCATCTACTATCTTTCTAGCCACACCTAAAAGTCTATTACTTTGTAAAGTTTCATCTATTCTAATTAAGTCAGCAATCTTTCCCCTACTAATCACATCATTTAAATCAGCAATCGTTTCTATTTTCATTAATTTAGTCCAATCTCTACATTCTTTAAAGACTTTAAACATATTAGCATGATGAACATAAGGCTTAATTTGATTATTAGAATATGCTGTCGGAAATTGCAACACAAAACCATTGTCATTTAAAAATGTCAATTTAAACTCTTTTAAACTAGACGTAGAAGGCGGCATTTGATGATAAAAATAATTATAATAATTAGAAAGTCTATATAGAGTAATAAAAGTATTAGTATTATATTTCATAATCCTAGCCTTTGCTAAATCATTAATACTCTCAAAATAATGTATAGCAGATATTCTTTCTACACTTACTTTTGTAATAGCCATATCCATATCTACTAATTTTAACATTTTCTTAGCAATAGATTTTAATATTGTCTCTGTAAGAGGAAAACTTGTTTCTATATATATTCCTTTATCTAAAGAATGCATTACTTTAATATTAGCATCAAGTCCAAACATCTCTTTTACTGCAACTACTAAAAGAAAAGTTAAACCTGCAATATGGGCTCTATTTCCTATTTTAGAATTTAAATCATAAAAATTAATACCACAAGGATCATTAACAACATAACTAAGTTCTCTATATACATTATTGACACTAGCAAGAATAATAGGAAAACGATAGTCTTTCTCATATTCTTTACTTAGTTGTAATAAAGTTATACCACGAGGAACTGATTGTTCTTTACCATTAATTGTTACTTTAATTTCTTCTATCATTTTAACACCCTCTTATTCTATAAAAGATTATATCAAAACTACCACATCTTGTCTAACAATTTTGCCACATCTTGTAAGGTATAAATTAAAATATATTTGGATATAGTAGAATTAGGTGAAGATTATGAATTTAATACCAATGATAGTTGATAAAGAAATAAATGGTGAAAGAAGTTATGATATTTTTTCTAAATTATTAAAAAATAGAATAATAATTTTAAGTGGTACTATTAATGATGAATCAGCAAACACTGTTGTAGCAGAACTACTTTACTTAGATTCTCTTAATCATGAAGATATATCTTTGTATATAAACTCTCCTGGAGGCTCAGTAACTGCCGGTTTTGCAATATATGATACTATGAATTTAATAAAAAGTGATGTTTCCACTATTTGTATGGGCATAGCTGCTTCCATGGCTGCCTTCTTATTATCAAGTGGCAAAAAAGGAAAAAGATATGCCCTTAAAAATAGCGAAGTAATGATTCATCAACCCTTAGGTGGCGCTGAAGGTCAAGCTACAGAAATAAAAATTGCCGCTGAACACATATTAAAAACTAAAAAGAAACTAAACAAGATTCTAGCAGCAAATACAAAACAAAAATTAGAAAAAATAGAACAAGATACAGAAAGAGACTATTTTTTAGAAGCTGACGAAGCAAAAAATTATGGACTAATAGATAAAGTTCTCTAATCAACAAATACTTTATCCATTAGTTTTTTTATTTTTTTCTTTCTTTGTTTAGTTTTTTTCTTATTAACAAAAAACTCTTTAGTATCACTATCTAAAGTAAGAACATCCCCTTCTTTAACAGAAGGAAGTTTATCTATTTGATAAGTCATAACCTTACCTTTATCAAGCTCAACTACTACTAAATTATTCTCTATTCTATCAACAATTATTTGCGTTGGTTTAACATATTCACTAAATATAAAAATACCTCCTTTCAACACAACATCTCTTTCCAAAAACACTATAGCAAAAATAAAAACATTTGAAAAATTACAGATTATTAAAATTAGTCAAATTTTATTATTCATTCTTCTATATCTTTAAGATAATTTTAATGTTTTACGAATGAAATATTTAGCAATTTAGTAAATTAAAACTTTTTATTTTTAACTCATAAAGTCCGAAATAAACAAATGTCAACTTTTCATAATTACAATTAACTTGGTGATAAAATTGGTAGAAACAGGAAATAGAATGGCTATGCTACGCCATGATAGCAATTTAAAACAAAAAGACATAGCAAAAATGTTAAATGTAAAAGAGAATACTTATTCAAAATGGGAGAAATGTACTAATGACATACCTTTAGAGAAAGCTAATGTACTCGCAAATTTTTATAATGTTAATTTAGATTATTTACTAGGCATTTCTAATAAAATTGAACATTCTTCTAACTTAAAAATAGATTACAAAAAAATATGTGAAAGATTACTAGAACTTCGAAAAGAAAATCACTTAACTCAAAGCAAGCTAAGTGACAAGATTGGTTTTTTCCAAACAACATACTCTAGTTTTGAAACAGGTGCAAGAACTCCTACTACTTATAAATTACTTTATATAGTAAATTTTTACAATGCTTCTATTGATTATGTTGTTGGTAGAATTGATACAAAGAAAATATACACAAAGTAATTGCCATAAACTTTCAAAACATTAAAAAACACATTCAACAGTCTTATATTAAATGTGTTTTTAATATCGCTTACTTCTTATCGACAGGAGCAAACAATACTTTACCTGTACCTCTAAAAACATTAACAAGTCCCTCGCCAGATGCTGCAGAACCAACTAAACTTTTCCCAGAACGTTCAACAGTAAACTCTAAACTTCCACTCCAAGCAATAGCCATATTACCATCTATTTTAACAACATCATTTTGAAGCTCTATTTCTATCAACTCTTCTTTAGGAACAGGAGACTCAACACATAAAATACCATTACCTTGAATACCTAAATTAAAGAGACCTTCGTTACCTGCTAAAGCACTACTTACATTACTTCTCATTACTGCTTTTTGTTTTAAATTAGATTCGCAAGCTAAAAATAAACCATCATCCAAGACAATAGAGCCATTCCATTCTTCTAAATTTAATAACAATATATGTTTATAAGTAGGTTCTAACATCATCAAACCATCACCAGTATACTCTGGTTTAATAGCAGATTCACCAGTCACTTTACCTCTAACAGCTTTAGAAAATAAATCCCCTACTCCTTTTACCCCAGTAGTAGCATTAACATTACCTATCATCCATTGCATCGCTCCACTTTGTGTTGTAATAGATGAAACACCCAAATTACATATTACTTGCCTTTTCCTAACATTCATCAAATTACTAAAATAACTAACCTGCGCAGTCATAGGAGTTACACTTAAATCTCTTTGATATTCAATTACTTTAAAAGGACCAAGTTCTTCAATAACTTTGACATCATTATTATCAATAAAATTAGATATCTTATACATAAATACACCTCTTTCTAAAATAATTGTATCACTAATAAAAGAAAGTATAAAGCACATTTAATAAATAAGTTATCACTAATTATCAAATAAAATATAGTCAGTATAACTATATTTTATTTTTCCATAAACCTAAGTGCTAAATCTTTAATCTTCCTAAATCTATGATTAAGCCCTGATTTAGTAATTTTTTTACCAGTTTCTAAACTAATAATCTCACTAAGCTCTTTTAATGAAGCCTCTTGATATCTTTTACGATATTCTAAAGCTTCCTTAGTCTTATCGTCAAGTAACTCTACTGCTAAATTATCTTCAATAATTTTTATATAATTTAACTGCTCCATTGCTGTTTGCAAAACTCTATCCATATTAGCTTGTTCACAATTATTAAGGCGATTAGTTTTATTTTTAGCATCTCTAAATACTCTTACCTCTTCATAATATAAAACTGCTTTACTAGCGCCAATTATTCTTAAAAAATCACTTATCTTATCCGCTTCTTTAATATATAGCATAAATCCTTTATCACGACTAAGTAACTTAGCATTCAACGAATAAGAATTAAGCAATTTCTGAATAAAAACAACCTCTTCTGAATTATTAATTAAAAACTCCAAATGATATCTACTAGTCTTAGGATCATTAATACTACCACTACTAAGAAAAACTCCTCTTAAATAGCCTCTCACATCATCATCTAATTCTACTAAATAATTAGGAACAACTTCTTTCTCAATGCAAAAAGTTTCTTTAATAAAAGTATCACCTTTAATGATAACTAAAGCCTTAAGTTTATTTTTACTAAAGTTATTATTATCTAAAAGTTCTTCTCTATAAGATATCTCTTCATAACTATCGAGTAAATCTTTGAAATAAGTTATAACTGCATCATTTTCACTACTAATTACTATAGAATCTTTTATTTTTTGATAATTATTACGAAAAAATCCCGAAATTAAAGCTATTTTAGCAGTTTCAGAAGTTTTAAGATTAGTTATTTCTGTTTTAACATTACCTGTAAAAGACATAAAATCACCGCTTTTCTTATTCTATTTCATTAAATAAGAAAATATCAAAGAGCTTAATCTTTGACTATGATGCTTCAAAGTACCATCGGCAATAGTCAAAAGGTCAGCTTCAATAAATTCTGTATCTAATTTAGATAAAACTGGATAATCTATTTTGACAGGATCTTTTCTTTCTTTATTTGCATATTTCAAAGCCATCTCTTCACTAATTTTAGAGTTAGAGGCTATAACAGCATCTAATTTATGTTTTCCTAAATAACTATTAATAAGTTTAACGTGATCACTAACTGTAAACTCGTCAGTCTCCCCTGGTTGTGTTACTATATTACATACATACATAATAGGAACCTTTATTTTATCTAAACAATCTATAATTTCTTTAGAAACAAGATGTGGTAGTAAACTTGTATAAAGACTACCCATACTAAGTATAATTAAATCAGCTTCTTTAATAGCATCTTTCACTTCATCTAATACTTTAGGTTGCTTCTTATAGAAAAGTTTCTTTACTTTCTTTTCACTTTTAGTAATAGAAGCTTCACCTTCAATAATACTACCATCAGTAGCTTCAGCCATAAGTGTTACATCAGCATCCTCAGTTAAAGGTAACACTTTATTTTTAATATCCAATAAAATAGATAATTGTTCAATAGAATTTTTTAAACTTCCCGTAATATCTAAAAGTGATATTAACATAAAATTACCTAAAGCATGCCCATCTAAATAATTAGTTGTATTAAAACGATATTCTAACATTTCTTTTATTTCAGGACTAGTAGATGATAAACTACTAATAACATGTCTAATATCACCAACAGCAGGAACATGAAATTCTTCTCTTAATTTACCAGTACTTTTACCACTATCTGAAACTGTAATAACCGCCGTTATATCAAGAGGAAAGTCTTTTAAACCCTTAAGTAAATAGGATAAACCTGTTCCTCCTCCAAAAACTACTACTTTTTTATTATTCATCTACTGCTCATCTCCTTGAAATTTCTAAAGCAACACGCGCCGCTTCTCCCATTGCAATAACTATCTGATAATCATATTTATTAAGAGCATCTCCTACTGCATAAACTCCATCTATAGAAGTCATTAGATTATCATCTGTCTTAATATAGCCTTTATCATCTAAAATACCTAAAGATTCTAAAAAGCTAGCATTAGGAATCTGTCCAATATATATGAATACCCCATCAGTAATTATATCATTACTATTCTTTGTCTTAATAGTAATTCTTTCATCCTTAGAAAAACTTTCTACTTCTCCTCTTACAAAAGAAATATTATCTATCTTTTTAATCATATCCTGTAAATAAGCTTTCGCTCTAAATTCATTGCGATATAAAATAGTAACAGATGATGCTAACTTACTCAAGTATATTGCCCCTTCAAAAGCTGCATCACTTGCCCCTACTACTACAACATCTTTATTTTTATATAAAGCACCATCACATACGGCACAATAACTTATCCCTTTAGTCCTTAACTCTTCTTCACCTTTAACCCCTAATAGTTTAGGTTTACGACCAGTAGCAATTATTACATAATCACATAGATATTCATCTTTACTAGTAATGACCTTCTTCTCTTTATCTATCTTAATCTCTTTAACTTCTTCATATTTAACAGGAACTCCTAAATCAGTAATTTGTTTTAACATCTTTAAAGCAAGATCACTTCCACTAATAGACTCGTACGTTGGAAAGTTCATAATATTACCATTATCAACTATCTGTCCTCCAGGCATAGATTTTTCTAAAATAATACAGTCTATCCCTGCTCTATTTAAGTAAAGCGCTGCAGTCATCCCAGCAACTCCACAGCCTACAATAACTACTTTATATTTATTATTCATAAAGCACATCCTCTCTATACAACTTCTTGTTCCTTCTAATAAAGACAAAGTAAACTCCTACTATAAACAAGACTACTGATACAAGCTGAGCCACTCTAATAGGACCTAACATTAAACTATCTAATCTCATCCCTTCTATTATAAATCTAATAAAAGAGTACCACATCATATAAAATCCCATCAACTGTCCAGTCTTTAAGTTCTTATAAAACTTTCTAATTAGTAAAAGAATTACAAATCCAAGTACATTCCAAACTGACTCAAAGAAGAATGTTGGCATATAATAATCACCATTAATATACATACCTCTAATAATAAATTCTGGTATATATAAACTCTTTAAATAACCATAAGATGTCACATAGCCATATGCTTCACTATTAAAGAAATTACCCCATCTGCCTATCGCTTGTCCAATAATAAGACCTACTACTAATATATCTAATAGTTTTAAAAGATTTAATTTATGTTTTCTAGTATAATAACAAAGATATAAAAGTCCTCCCAGTATCCCACCATGAATAGCAAGACCACCATGCCATATATAAAGTATTTCTATAGGATTAGACAAGTAATATGATAAATTAAATAAAACGTAATAAATTCTCGCTCCTAAGAAAGCAAAGATAATCGTATAGAAAAACATATCAAATAGTTCATCTTTATTTACTTTTTCTTTTCTAAGCTCTAAAAAGACAAGGACTCCACCTACAATTACTCCTAAAAGAATAAAGATAGAGTAATAATATATTTTTATAAAACCTAAGTTCAAAAGCACCCTATCCATGATGTTTAACCTTTCTAATAATTGGCTTAATAACAAACTCTTCTATTAAAACATTAACTACGGAAATTAATATTGATATTGCAAGAGCCACCCAAAAGTCCATTAGATTAAAGTACTTACCAAGTATCCAATCTGCAAGTTTTAAAATAAATAGATTTATAAAAGGATAAAAAAGTCCAAGAGTCAAACCTGTTACTGGTATTGTTAATCTAACTAACAAAGGTTTAACTGTTTGATTTAAAATATAAATAATAAATGATGCAAGTATTGAAAATAAAACAGGATGTGCTGGATCTATATAAAATGTTTCAAAAAAGGAAGAAACAAAAAAGAAGACTATAGAGTAACTTGCAAAATACAAAAGCCATTCTAAAAATCTATTTAATCTGATTCTTTCTTTTGTCGTTACAATTATCTTCATAGTCTCCTCCTATAATTTATAACATCTTCTTTAAGAACCCGCCTGTATAAGATTCTTTAACTTTACTAATCTCTTCTGGAGTACCAGTAGCAACTATACTACCTCCTCCATCTCCTCCTTCTGGACCTAAATCAATAATATAATCAGCACTGGCTATAACATCTAGATTATGTTCAATAACAAGTACTGTATCTTTATTATCGACTATTTTCTGTAAAATTGCAAGTAGCTTCTTAATATCAGCAGAATGCAAACCAGTTGTAGGTTCATCTAAAACAAATAACGTTTTACCAGTCGCTTTCTTCTGTAACTCTTTAGCAAGTTTAACACGCTCTGCTTCTCCTCCAGAAAGTGTTGGAGCACTTTGTCCTAATTTTATGTAACCGAGTCCTACATCTTCAAGTACTTGAAGTTTATTTTTAATCTTAGGAACATTACTAAAGAATTCTAAGGCCTCACTAACTCGCATATCTAAGACATCTGCAATGTTCTTCTCTTTATAGTAAATGTTTAAAGTCTCTCTATTATACCTCGTACCATGACAAACTTCGCAAGGAACATAAACATCAGGTAAAAAATGCATCTCTATTTTCTTAACCCCATCACCTCTACAAGCTTCACATCTACCACCTTTTACATTAAAAGAAAATCTATTCTTCTCAAAACCATACATTTTCGCTTCTTTAGTATTAGTAAACAACTCTCTAATATCATCAAATACTCCTGTATAAGTAGCAGGATTACTTCTAGGAGTTCTACCAATAGGTGATTGTGATATATCAACAAGCTTATCAATATTATCAAGACCAAGTATCTTCTTATGTTTACCAGGCTTAGTTTTAGATTTATATAAGGTATTAGAGGCCGCTTTAACAAGTATCTCATTAATTAAACTACTCTTACCACTACCACTAACACCTGTAACACAAGTAAAAGTTCCAAGAGGTATCTTAACATCTATATTTTTTAAGTTATTCTCTTTTGCCCCTTTAATAGTTATATATTTACCAATACCTTTTCTTCTAGTTTTTGGTATTTCAATACACTCTTTTCCACTTAAATAACGTCCCGTAACACTATCATCACACTTCATTACTTCTTCCGGTGTACCTGCTGCCACAATCCTACCACCATTTTCTCCTGCTTCTGGACCAACATCTACTAAATAATCAGCAGCAAGCATAGTATCAGTATCATGCTCTACAACTATTAAAGTATTACCCAAATCTCTCATCTCAAGTAATGAATTAATAAGTCTATCATTATCTCTTTGATGAAGTCCTATACTAGGCTCATCTAATACATATAAAACACCAGTTAAACGAGAACCAATCTGAGTTGCAAGTCTAATACGTTGCGCTTCTCCTCCTGATAAAGTCCCTGCACTTCTTGCAAGAGTCAAATATTCAAGTCCTACATTTTTTAAGAAAGATAAACGTGCCTTTATTTCTTTTAGTATAAGGTCAGCAATCTGCATTTTCTCTTCACTAAGCTTTAATTTATCAAAGAAATTAATTAATTCTTTAACACTCATACATGTTACTTCATAAATATTTTTCTTACCTACTTTAACAGATAAGACTTCATCTGAAAGCCTTGCACCATTACAAACTTCACAAGTAGTCTCTATCATAAACTTCTCTAACCATTCTCTAATCCAACCACTAGATGTTTCCATATAACGACGTTCTAGATTATTAATAATTCCTTCATAATAATCAGTTTGATTAGTAATATTACCACTTTTAGATTTATAGTTAAAATGGATTAACTCATCACTTCCATAAAGGATTAAGTCTTTTTCTCTTTCTGTTAATTTCTTAAAAGGTTTACTAGTACTAATCTTATAGTGTTTGCACATACATTCAAGTCTTTTATAGTAAATATTATCAGTATCATCACCAAGTGTAACAATCGCTCCATCTTTTAAAGATTTATTTTTATCAGGAATAACTAAATCAGGATCTATCTTTAATTTAATACCAAGTCCCTTACACTCAGGACACGCTCCATAAGGTGCATTAAAACTAAATAGACGTGGTTCAAGTTCAGGTAATGAGAAGTCACAATAAGGACAAGCAAAATCTTCTGAGTAAACTACTTCTTTATCGCCAAGGAAATCTACTACTACTTTACCTTTACTAAGTTTGGTAGCAACTTCCAAAGATTCAAATAGTCTACTTCTAATACCATCTTTTAAAACAATTCTATCAACAATTACTTCAATATTAGATTTTTTATTCTTCTCTAAAGTAATCTCCTCAGTTAAATCATGCATCTCGCCATTTACTCTAACTCTAACAAAACCTTGTTTTCTTAAATCATCAAGTAAATCTTTATGAGTACCTTTCTCCCCATGAACAACAGGAGCCATAATAACAAGCCTAGTTCCTTCTTCACGTTCTAATATTTTATTAGTCATCTCTTCAATACTTTGACTAGTTATCGGAATATTATGATTAGGGCAATATGGAACTCCAACTCTTGCAAATAAAAGACGTAAGTAATCATATATCTCAGTAACAGTACCAACAGTACTACGAGGATTCTTACTAGTAGTCTTCTGATCTATACTAATCGCAGGACTAAGACCTTCTATAGAGTCTACATCAGGCTTTTCAGTACCACCAAGAAACTGTCTAGCATAAGCAGATAAACTCTCCACATATCTTCTTTGACCTTCAGCATAAATTGTATCAAAAGCAAGAGAAGATTTACCACTACCGCTAACACCAGTCATTACAATTAATTTATTTTTAGGTAATTCTATTGAAACATTCTTTAAATTATTTTCTCTAGCACCTTTAACTATTATTTTATCCACTGTATACCACTTCCTTAAAACGCTTATTATTATAATACAAAATAATACTTTTTTCTACTACCAAAATATACCATAAGCAGCACCTTAAGTCAAACAAATTTTCTATAAAAAGCACTTAATAAAAGTATAGGCTAATTTATTTAACCTATACTTATTAATTTTTAACTTCTACCAAGCAAGAAAGCAATTATAGGTATTAAAAGACTACTAGCAAGTACAACAAAAGCTAAAGCATAATTAGTAACAAAAGCTGCTATATCATTATCTTTCTTCTTTGGAATTGATGGAAAATCCACAACATTATTATCATCATTACCATAATGACCAGTACTTTTAACATAACTTCTACCTCTACTTGAACCACCATCTTCTTCAAGACTCTTAGTAAGCTTAGTTATTTCTTGTTTATTTTTAATCTCTAAATATTCACTCAAATAATGATGACTACCATTAACTAATATCATCTGATAATAATTAACTAAATTCTCAGGAATAAATATTTTAAACTGCGAAAAGTTTTGTTTTAAAAAATCAGGCCTTAAATAATTTAAAGTCTCAGATAAAAGTCCAACTTCTAAAAAAGCTAAATTATAAATATTATTATTAACTTTATTAGTCCTATCATCATCTATTACATCTATACTGTTAAAATTAACTAAATTACATATTCCATCATTAAGGCCAACAATTATATTTTTAGGATTGAAATTAATAATATAATACCCATTATCATGAAGATATTTCATTGTAGAATCCATCACATAAAAAAGACGTGTATACTCATCATTATTATGATAAGACTTAGTATAATCATCTAAAGTCTCTTGGAAAGGCATACTAACTATATCTCCCATTACATCACCGCCTTAATCTTTCTACTCTTCTCTATTATCTTACTTATAATAATTTTATAGCATTTTAGAATTATTTACAAGTATTATATTGGACTAACAGATAAATGCTCCCTCATCATTTTAATAGTCCTATTAATTTTAGAAGAACCAACATCTAAAAGTTCCATTATTTCACTATACTTAAAATCATTTAATCTCAGTTCTATAATAGCAGAATCTATAAGACTAACACTATATAAATAATCATTCAATTCATTATAAATATCTAAATTATCTACATAATCATAAGGATCAATGCCCTTAGAATCTTTAACTTCATATTCTAATTCTTGATATTTTAAAAGTGGCCTATTTTTTATAGTAAATATTTTTCTAAGCATAAGATTAAAACTAGAAGTTAAACATACTAAAAGAAAGGAATAAAATAAACTTCCTTTATTAGAATCAAAACTTTTAATAGCATGATTTAAAGTGATTAAACCTTCTTCCAAAAAATCATCTAAAGTTAAGCCTTCATAATTATTATTTCTTAAATAAGTATAATATTCTAAAGCCTTATTATAAATAACAGGTTTATATTTATTAATCATAATATTATAGGCAACTTCATCATTATCATCAATTAAATCTAAAAGTTCATAATCATTATATTTCATATCTCCTACTTTCTATTTCGGACTATCTCATAAATTAAAATTCCCGCTGCTACAGAAGCATTCAAACTATCGATTTTTGAACTTATAGGAATACTAACTAAAAAATCGCAATTTTCTTTAACTAATTTACTAATACCTTTCTCTTCATTTCCAATAATAAGACAAACATTACCACTATAATCTACTTTAGTATAATCTTCTCCATCCATCACTGTCCCATATACCCAAAAGCCATTATCTTTTAAAGTCTTTATAGTAGTATTAATATTATTAACTAATATTATATCAATATCAAAAACAGTACCTACACTAGTTTTAACAACTGTAGAATTAACAAGCACTTGTCTATCACTAGGAATAATAATAGCATCAACAGAAGCAGCGACAGCTGTTCTAATAATCGCTCCAAAATTATGAGGATCAAGAATATGATCTAATATAAGAACTGTCTTATTATCTCCATCTTTTGTTAAAAATTTAGAAAAAGAAGTATATTGATAGCCCTCCATATCAATGATTATACCTTGATGCACACCTTTTGCCAAATTATCAAGTTCGTGATTTCGTTTAATTTTTATTCTAGATTTTAAAAATTCACTAAATAAATCTCCGTTTTTTTTCAAAAACACTTCATCCGTATAAATAGTTTTCACAAATTTAGACAAATTTTCATCTTTTAAAATTCTTTCAGAAACATTTTTTCCATATACTAGCATTTCTTACACCACCTCATTTTAAGAAGTCTTCTTCTAATTCAAACTTATCATTATTAATTTTTATCTCAATACCAATAGGTATAACGCTATTAACTATCTTATGACCAAAACTATTACATTTAATTATTGGAAAATTATATTCCTTAGTATAATCGAGCAAAATATCTTCCATTTGTGGATAAACATCACCATTTTTTTGCAAATCATAATTATAACCTATTACAATACCATTTATCTTATCAAAAATACCATACTGTTTCAAATGAGCAAATCTTCTTTGACATTCATTAGGTGAAGTATGATAACTTTCAATAAATAAAATATTATTATCAACACTTGGCATATAAGGAGTACCTAATAAATACATCATAGTAGCCAAGTTTGTCCCAATTATCTTTCCCACTGTTTTACCATTTCTCACTACTTTTTTATTTTCTACAAGAAATTTAGTTAATTTCTTATTTACAAAAGCATCTTCAAAAACTTTATATTGTTCTTCTGCGTATTCTAAACCAAACTCATAAAAAGCAGGCCCACTAAATGTTATAAGGCCAGTTTTGTTATATACAGTTTGCAACAAAACTGTTACGTCACTATATCCAACTAATATTTTAGGATGTTTTTTTATCACCTCATAATCAAGCATATCTATAAAAGTATTGCTCGTCTGTCCTCCTGTCAAACATACAATAGTTTTTACTTCATCATCTAAAAACATATTCATTAAGTCTTCACATCTTTGAAATCTAGTTCCACAAGAACCATAATAATCTTCAAAAAGATATTTGCCTCTTTTAATCTTAAAACCTTTACTAATAAGAAAAGCCTCTGCTTTATAAAAAGCTTCTTCTATCCCATCAACTACCATACTATCAGAAATACCTACTACACCTATTGTATCTCCATAATTTAGTTTATCTGCTAACATAATTCCTCCGTAATAAGTTTCATAACTTCATCTATTCTATTTTCTTTATTCTCAAGTTTTAAATAACCAATTAAAGCTTCAATAGCAGTTGCCTTTTTATATTCTATTACACTACATCCTTTAGGATTAGGATGACTCTTAGCATTTCTAGCTCTTTTAACTACATCAATTTCTTCATCATTAAGAAAAGATAATTCCAACATCTTATCTAAAAAATAAGCTTGTCTTTTCGCACTAACATAATTAATAGATTCCTTCTGCAAATCATTAACTTTATTAATTTTTTTCTTAATTAAAAAATCTCTAATATACTCTTCATACACAGCATCACCAAGATAAGCAAGTACTAAAGAATTAACACATCTAATATCCATAAACATCTCTCCTAAAGAAAAAAGACTAAAAAGTCTAATCTCTATCATTACCCATTACAACTAAAACTAGTCTTAATAATTCTAATAATGTTGATATTAAAGAAGCGACATAAGTCATAGCAGCAGCCATCAACATAGAACTTGCCATAGACCTTTCACTTTGATCTACTACTTTTAACTTACTAAGAAAGATTTTTCCTCGCTTAGAAGCATTAAACTCTACTGGTAAAGTAATAAGTTGAAACAAAAGAATTGCTACTAACAAAAATATACCTACCCAAGCAAGATTCATAGCCCCAAAAATAAGACCAATTAAAACTGCTAAATAACCAAATTTAGAACTAAAATTAACAATAGGAACTAAGAAAGATCTAAATCTTAAGAAAAAGTATCCTTCTTTATCTTGAACAGCATGCCCACACTCATGAGCGGCTACACTAACACTAGCAATAGAGTCCCCATTATATATATCTGTAGAAAGTCTAACGACCTTAGCTTTAGGATCATAATGATCAGTTAAATATCCTCTAGTTTCTACAACATAAATATTATCTAGTCCATTACTTTTTAATATTTCACGAGCAACTTCTGCTCCTGTCATTCCACTTTTAACTTTAACTTTTTTATATTTACTATATCTTGTTCTCAAATAAATATCAGCAACAAGAGTTATAAGAAAAGCAATTATAACAAGAGTATATCCAAAATACATATAATTAAATATCATAAAACCTCCTATATTCTCTCTATAGTAGTACCATTTCTACCATCTATTAATTTAATACCTTTACTTTCTAAATAATCCCGAATTCTATCCGCTTCAGCATAATCTTTATTTTGCTTAGCAATATTTCTTTTTTCTATTAATTTTTTTATCTCATCATCAATATCTATTATATCATCTTTTAACAAATCTAAACTCAAAACTTTATCAAATTCCATAACTAACTGTTTCTTAGTCTTATCACTAGTATCAAGTTTTAATATTTCATAAAGAACCGTTAAAGCCATCGCTGTATTCATATCATCACTTAAAGCATCTTTAAATTTATCTAAATAAGTATTAACTGTTCCTTCATCAAGTTCACCTTCATCTTTAAGTAAAGATACTCTATTTTTAAGTTTCTTATAAGCATTCTCTGCCTGTCCTAAAGCTTCATAAGTAAAAAGTAATGGTTTACGATAATGTGACTCTAAACACATATAACGATAGCTTAAAGGATTAAAACCCTTTTCTTCTAAAGTACTAACAGTAAGTATATCTCCTTTAGATTTACTCATCTTACCACTTTTATCATTTAAATGTTCTCCATGTACCCAATAATTACACCATTTATGCCCTAAATAGGCCTCACTCTGAGCGATTTCATTAGTATGATGAGGAAAGATATTATCAACTCCTCCACAGTGAATATCAAGATGTTCTCCTAAGTTTTTAATAGCAATACAAGAACACTCTATATGCCAACCAGGATAACCCACACCAAAAGGACTATCCCATTTTAACTCTTGAGAATCAAACTTAGACTTAGTAAACCATAAAACAAAGTCAGCTTGATTTTTCTTATTACTATCAAACTCTACCCCTTCACGTGCCCCCACTACCATATCATCAATTTTATGATTAGTTAAAATATAGTAATCACTAAGTTTAGAAGTATCAAAATAAACATTACCACCTGCTTTATAAGCATAACCTTCATCAAGTAACTTCTCTATCATCTTTATATAAGAATCTATATTACTAGTAGCAGGACTAACAATACTAGGCCACTTAATATTAAGTTTCTCAGTATCTTTTTTAAACTCATCAGTGTAAAACTTAGCGATATCTAATACTGATTTATGTTCTCTTTTAGCACTTTTAAGCATTTTATCTTCACCACTATCAGAATCACTTGACAAATGTCCAACATCAGTAATATTCATACAACGTTTAACATTATAACCTAACATATTTAAAGTTTTCTCTAACACGTCTTCCATTATATAAGTCCTTAAATTACCAATATGAGCATAATGATAAACAGTAGGACCACAAGTATACATCTTAACTTCATT
>CALVKV010000016.1 GCA_944333305.1 uncultured Bacilli bacterium | reverse complement strand
AATCTAACTTTTATATTGAGACATTTTCACTAATTTTCTATCTTTAACTTTGAGACATTTTCACTAATTAATCACATGCTATTGCTATTATATTTACATTTAATAATATATATTTTTCTCTATGATAATGAACAAGCAGTTTGATTAATAAATGATAATAATACTTGAACTAACGTAGGTACAAGGAATAAACCTACTGCACAGATTAATCTAATTACTAATTTAGATTGAGCCTCTTTCATAGCTTTCTCATCAGTACCAACAACTGCTTTTATAAAATCTATAGCACTTAATAATACTACTAAAATAGGACCAATTACTCTAATATACCCTAAAATCAAATTAAGTAACCACCCAAGTTCTCCTTCTTCTTGACCAAATATATCTTCACAATATATAGTAGTATTAAAATCATCAAGCGTAACCTGATCACCTAACTCTTGCCAGTTTTCTTCCTCATTCTGCGGCCCAGATCTATCCTCATCACTTTCAGTACCCGTATCATATAATGTTAATCTATAATCAGAAGCATCTCTTCCGCCTGCATCACTAGTTATATAAATATATGCTGGACAAAAAAATTGGTTATTACTATCATAAAAATCACCAGGAACATCTACAGTAAGTCTACATGAAGTAGCAAGATAAATGTCACAACTACCATCTGCATCATTATCTCCTTTTTTATCAACTGTTATAGTATTAGTAATAACATTACCATTAAATCCTTCAAATGTATGTATATAACTACAACTATCATCACTAGAATCTGACAATGACGCTCTATATTGACTACCGGTTCCAGTCTGATCAGATGCTGAAGAACTAGTATCCCTAAATCTTCCAGTCAATTCATAACATCTATCATTAAGAGTAAATAATCCATCCCGACATGTCTTCATAGTTTTATATATTTTATATCCACCCATTACCGCTTGATCATAAACAACAATGTTAGGACAAGTTCCATCATCATTCAAATCAAGCCCTTTACCATTAGCGAATTTTACATCAACTGGTGCAAGACTTTGTTTTAAAAGTGTTACTTTAGTAAGCTTACTATCATCATCCTCAGTTTCCAAAATAAAAGTATATGGTAAAACAACGTCCTCTCCTGTTACGGAATCTGTCGCTTCATACTCTAAAACATATTCGCACTCTGTCTTTGCCTCTACTTCTTGAGGACAAATTAAAAAAATTGCAAATACAAATAAAAACAATAAAAAATAAGATTTCTTCATATTAAGCACCTCTAACATAATATAAATATATCAAATTCAATAAAAAATAGCAATCACAATTGCTATTTTGTTAAAGCTATTCTATTCATCTGCAGGATTATTCCAACACTGACTCCATCGCATTAAATCCTCATTCTCTGTAATATCACCAATCATAGTAAATATCAAGTTAATAATTGTAATAAAAAAGAATATTAAAATTGCATAAACAAGTCTTCTTATTAATCTCTTAATTATTTTCTTATTTTCTTTATCATCACTATTTATGACTGCTTTACCTAAATCAAAAGTACAAAGTACTAATAAAATAATAGGAATTGCTATTTGTAATATAGGAAATATTCCTTCTTTGATAACTCTAATTATAAAATCAAAGCCATAGCAATTACTTTCAACGTTAATAACAACTTCATCTAATATTTGAAAATAAGTCATATAAACCTTTCTTATAGTAAATAAATAGCAATTAAATTGCTATTTATAAATACGAATATTATTCATATATAGTATTATCTTCTGGATTATTCCAACACTGACTCCATCTTTCCAAAGCTTCATTACCAGTAATATTTCCTACCATATTAAATAGTAAATTAATAAGCGTAACAATAAAGAACACTAATATTGCATATATACATCTCTTAATTAATTTAGATTGTGCTTCTTTAACAGCCTTATCATCAGAAGATATAACCGCTTTCGCCAAATCTAAAGTTCCAAGAACTATTAAAATAATAGGAATACCTATTTGTAAAATAGGAAATAATCCATTCTTAATAATTCTAACTACAAATCCAAAACCTTGGCATGGACCAGCAGCTGCATCCAAAATCTGTACTAAACTCATTAAATTTAAACCACTCATAATCATTCTCCTTTACTACAATAATAATATATAAATTATTGAAATTTGTCAATTATTATCTTTTAAATAGTCCAAATATTTTTCCGCCGTCTTCTTTTTCTTTAGGTTTATTAATAAGACCTATTTTAGACAAAAAATCACTAAGCACAGGATTTTTTACTCTATCATTAAGTGGTGGTATATTATAAAAAACTTTCGTTTTTCCTTCATATTCAAAATCCATAATATCACTATTAGAAAGCAAACTCATATTAAGAACTATTTTTCTCCCCTTTAATTCTTCAAATATTCGCCTATCTCTCCTCATTAATTTATTTAATCTAATACTTGAAGGCTCAATCAAATATAAAACATCATTACATGCACCTTCATTACTAGAGTCATTTAAATCTATCAAGATTATTGCAACATCCTTATGTTTAACAATCTCTGTCATCAAATGTTCATCATCAACAGAAATCATATTATGACTATTAAAATATAGAAAATCATGTCGATTAACTTCAATAGCCACAACACTCATACCATAAGTCTGCTCCAATTCTTTTTTCAACATATATATTAAAGTAGTACTTCCGGCATGATCAGTAACATTCTTAATACCTATTATCCTAGAACCTGCTACTACCTTATCATTAATAGTACTAGACAAATCATTAAGTTGCTGAATATGAGCAACATCTTTATAAGTATTAGGATGATCTAAAAAGTATTTAATCCCATCTACAGTAGTTGTAAAGTTATAAATACCCATAGATATAATCTTCGATAAATAACTACTAGAAGTAGAGGCTTCGTTATTAGGAAGTAAAAGAATGATTTTATCCGCATCAAGACCAATAGATATTTTTTGAATATTAGTAATATCCTCATAGTCTTTAATTGCTGTTACATCTAAAATCATTCTTGCATAAAAGAAGTTTTTGAACATATCAACAATTTCATCAGCTGTATGCACACCATCTACACTTTTAATAACATCTATATCCAAAGTGGATAGCATCGCTTTTGCTTCATTAGCAACAATAACGTTCACTTTATCACTTCCTTTTTCTAATCATAAATAGTTCTAGTTTCACCTACAACTCTTAAGAAATCTCCTAAGCCAACTATATTATTAATTACAGGAATGTTAATATTGACAAAAGTAACTACTGAATAATACTTACCAGTTCTCTCACCATCAGCATCATCAATAGAAACATCATGCGCTACATAACACCATCCATTTTGACAACTTTTTTCATCCTCATCAGCATAATCATCTAAGAAGTCCTGTGTAAGGCGTGGAGGAACCTCATAAGTCATCTGATCAATAATAGCATTAATCTTAGCAATTGCTTCATCATTATAAGGTCCCTCATACTGTTCAATAATATTAACAATCTGATTCTTAACTCGAAATGCTCTAGTATAATTAACAGAATACGCCATATAACCATTAATCAATAAAACAAAAGCTAAAATAACTTGTAAAGCAAATACTTGACCTATCGCATCTCTCATTATTAATCACATCCTCAAACTAATATTAATTTATATTGTCAATAGTACCAACATTGTCTTCCCAACTATTTTCAATAGCAGGTTGAATAACCTTAGGCCAGAAAATTGCAAAGAAAGCCGCAATAACACCAATCAAAACAATGGTAACTACAGTCATGTTTAACTCTCCAGTCGCTTCTTTCACAGTAGCATTCACTCCTTTCCTAAATCTTACAAAATAATTATATCAAATAATTATCGTTTTGTAACTTTTTTTTATGCAATCATTGTCAACATAGACGCTAATATTACAATCATAACACTAACACCTGTAACAACAAGCATAATCATGGTTTGATTTCCCATATGATCAAGTCTCTCTTTATATTTAGTTTCCCTAGCTTTTGCCTGCAAATTAGAGACTGTACGAGAAAACATCAAAAGTCTTTCCTGCTTCTTCTCTTGACCACCAAGACCAAGACGATATAAAAGTCTCATCATTCTCATTGAATCTCTTACAGGATAAGTATTAGCAAAATCCATATAAGGTGTAATACTAGAATCTCCTGAATTAATCTTTTCAATCATTTCTCTAAGACCTGGTTTAAAAATATCAGGAGCATCATTAATACTTTTACCTATCGCCACAGGAACAGTATAATGTTGAATTAATATTTCCAAACTCTTTAAATAGTATGGCAACATTATATCAATTTGATGCAAATGAGCTTTATAATATTTTTTTAATTGCATATATGACATTTTAAATACAAACACAGCTACAAGGCAAGCAAGTATTACATTTATCAAACTAACGTCATCTATAAACAAAAACATGAATACAAAGAAAACTCCAATAGCATAAGCTATTCTTTTTTGGAACAATACATTAGGAGATGCCGTATCACCATATCTAGCATAAACTAAAAAATCATAATCATCTTCTCTTAATATTTCAAAATATCTTTTATTATCATTAATAAATTTATCCTTATCTATTGTCCTATTATAAATTAAAATACCTAAAATAATAACAGCAACTAATACTATTTCCATATTTATTCAACCCCCACATTCTCATTATAATATTTTTCTCCTTTTAACAAGAAGTAACTATTAAAAATAATAATAAAGTGAAGAACAAGTTGAACCCAAATACTCTTAATTAACTCAACATAACTTTCACTTCCAAGCATATATTGAATTAACATAACTAAAAGAAATAACATAATTCCATATTGTAAAAATTTCTTATGAAAAGTCGCTCTATCCATTCTATCACGATATACACTCTCAACAAGGGTATCAATATCCAGCTGCATATTTTCTAAACTCTCTCCTGTATCTTGAGCACCTTCTTTAGTTATTTGTAAGAATAATTGATGCATATTTTTAACAATATAGTATGGATACTTATCACTAAAATATTTTAAAGCCCCATCTATAGCTCCTTCTTCATATGCCATATCAATCATATGATTAACATCCGAAAGTACAGGATCTTCCAAAATTCCAGAATCTCTAACTCCCTCTAAAGATTTAACAAAACTTTGAGTTGTTGCAAATTCCATAATAGTATTAGTAGTATACACTTGAATTTGTTCAAAGATAAACTCACTATACACTCTTTTACATCTCAAAAAAGATAAATAAGGAATAAAAGAAACTGCTATAACGATATAAATCAAAGAAACAACTAAATTATAGAAGTAAAGATAAGTAACTATACCAGCGAAACCTCCCATAATTAAAATTTGAATTAAATACTGTCTTGCTGTATACTCTTGGCCTAATTGTTTAGTCTTCTCTCTTACTATCTTATAAGAATATGGTGCAAACTTATCATAAACAGCTTGAACTTGATCAGTAATAAATTTAGAAACATTTTGCCCCTTATAATTTCTATATAACAAAACAACTATAGCAATTATTAGTAGTAAAAAAAGTACCATAAAACCCCTCCTCTCTTTAAACTATCTCTGTAGGAAATGTAGCTTTAGGTTGTGATGGAGCATTAACTTGTCCACTTTGAATAGTTTGACCTATTTCACTAACATTATTTACATTAGTATTAAAATTAGGAGATTCCATCACATTAACACTAGTCTGTTCACTACTAGGAGAAATAACTTTATTAACTTCACTATCAATATTATTCATCGAATCACCTTTAGTAAAGAGATTATCAATGAAAATATTTTGATTTTCCAAATATTCCTTCAAATGCTCTGTAGGCATATTCTGTACAGGTGCTTTACCAAAAGTTTTTTGATATAGAATATGACACTGTGGTTTATTATCATCGTCAACATAAAACTCAACCACTTCATCAACTTCACGATGAAATTGCCCGTATTCTTTACTATAATAAGCTTTAATATGAACACCTAACTGAATATAACGATAAATTGTATTTAAGAACTGATCTACATCAATATCACTTTCAAGAAGTGAATACATACGATAAGGAATAGCACTAGCCTTATCTGCATGGATAGTAGATAAGATATTATGTCCAGAAGAAATTGAATTACGAACAGCTGTAACAGCTTCGGCACTACGAACCTCTGATAATAATATCCATTTAGGGTTCTGACGCATACAAGTAACTAGTACTTCTGAGTAACTTGCCACATTATTAGTCTTCATCGCTACAATATCACGATGAGGAAAAATCTTATCAAGATGAAGTTCCAAAGTATCTTCAATTGTAATAATTTTCTCATTCTCTTTAGTATGACTAGCTAAATATTTAACAAATTCTGTTTTACCTGAACCAGTCTCACCACTTACCATAATATTACAATGACCTTCAACACACTTCATTAAAATATCATGAATATTAGCAGTAAAGTAATCTTCGCTTAGTAATTTTTCTCTTGATAATCTAATTTTAGCAGGAGTTTTACGAATAACAACTGCTATTCCATTAGTAGCAATAGATTCATGAACAAAGTTTAAACGTAACTCAGTAGACTCTGCATCCAAAAAAGGTTTCGCATTATTAAACGTCGTTCCCATAACATTAGAACATTGAAAGGCTAACTTTTCTACAAAAGCATCATTTAGCCCCTCAATCTCTACTCTTTTAGAACCTTGAGTTAAAGAACGAATCCAAATTTGTCCATGATTACAATAAGAAATATCTGTTATATCATCATCCTTAATTAATGGTTCAAAAAGCCCAAAATCCAGTTTATCAAAAATGGAATCGTTCATTTAAATTCATCTCCCTTTCTATTGTTGTGTATAAGATAAATCTTCTTCAGTCATTGCTGTAACATTATTAATAAAGTTTCTTAAATCTTCACTAGATAATTCTACATCACCAGGTTCATCCTCTAAAGACTCAGCTGTAGGAACCGGAATGATTTCAGATTCATAAGCTCTTAAATATTCAGCTTTACGAAGTAAAATATGATACTCTTCAGGTACTGCAAATACAATTTGTGAAGGTGCCGTCTGCTCTTCTACATTAGCAAAAACATTATTACCATTACTATCAAATACTGCTAAAACCTTAACATTAGATAACAATTTGCCAACCATAATTCTATCATCCGCAACAGTACCATCAGCACTCTCAGTATTCTGAACTTTTAAATAAATATCAATATAATTACCTGGATAAATAGAGTTACTATAAGTACTAGCCATATCAACCGCTAAATTATATAAAACATAACCCTTAGGATAATCAAGAATTATACTATCAGGTAACTGATCACGAGAAACAACACATCTTTCATAGAACAAACTACCTGCAGGAATAAGTGTATCAGCATTAGTATACATATCAATGACATCAGCACTATTAGTAATAATATCATCAGTTACCATTGACTGTGGGATTTCCATAGTACTAACCATATCTTCAGTTATTTGTGTCCTAGCATCAATATCTTCTACTGCATAAGGAACAGTAACAGGGGTAATAGCTTGATTAATACGCATGTTATAGCCAGCATAAAGAACTATAATTGCAAGAACAACACCAACAACCGTAACTGTATTTTTATTTGTAAAGAACTTTTTAATTCCAACAATTAAATTATTCATCAAACATCCTCCTTATTCTTTTATTGATCAACTTCGCTATAGTCTAACTCACCTGCTCTAGTCATATCTGTTACATATTTATTTTCATGATATCTAGACTCTAAAATTACATCAACTTTATTAGATAAACTTAATGATTCACCATTTATAGTAGCAGCAGTTTCTGATTTAACTAAAACACTAACTTTAGGTGGAGTCTCATTAATATCATAAAAACCAATATCATAAGTACGACTATTAGAAACATTTTCAGAAAAACGTCTAACGAAACTTTCAACAAATTTCTCTTTATCTATTCTTAACAAACCGCTTAAGCGGTAATAACCAACATCAACTGCATCAGTCATTGCCGCTTCGGTTGTCTCTCTTAATAAGTAATAATCAAGTTCATTACCAGTCTGATAATTTTGAACAATATTTACAACCCCAAAAGTAATAATAGCTAAAAGGATTATACCAACAATTAACATACCTTTACTCATAATTAATTAGCCCCTTTCAATACAGCAGATTGTGCCATATATTCATTATAACAACTTGTACTTGTATCAATTGTATTATTACAAGTTCCATTATCTTCATTATTACATCCTATAAGACCACTCTTAAGTAATTCATTACTGTTAAGCACTCTATGAAGTAAATAACTACGATAAACTGTTATACCTGAAGTTTTATTAGTACCAGCAGTTAACACTTCACTGCTATCATCACCAGTAGGTTGAGCATAACTATCATATTTATCATTATAAGCTCTAACTTTATTCATAGTTTCAGGAGTTAATCTAATATGATAATCTAAATATTCTTCTCCGTCATATATACTATCACCTAAAGCTTGAATACGATTCATAACTGTAACAGGCTGAACTATATAATCAGGATTTTCTAAGTTAGTTGCAGCACAAGTCCAGTTAAAGCCTATGTCCCTTGTCGTCTCTGCAACTAAAGTTGCGTCATTATTACGCATACTTTCAACTGTATTTATCAAATTAGATGCTGTAATATCTTTTAAATCACTTGAACTATTAGTAACACCACTATTAGGGAAAAGATTATCTAAAGATACAGATCTAAATTCATAATCATTTACAGGAGATTCATCCCCACCTTCACCAGGAGGTGTACAAGTTGGATAATTAGGATCATCTACAGAACATCCATCTCTTTCACAAGTTGGGTAATCAGGATCTTCTGGAGTACAATCATCTGGAGTTTCTGGTTCATCAATAGCATAGAAACAGCTAACATCGAAGTCCCAACCAAAGTATCCATAATTTTCGATATGACCATTTATATTCATTTCTGTGTTATCTTCAATTTGTTGTCTAATATCATCAGTTAAAATTGAAGTATCCCCATTTTGATTAACTTTCCAATTATACCAAGCAGTATTAACAGGAACAGAATTTAATTTAGTACAATATTCATTTCCAACATAAGTATAGAAATCTTCATGTCCAGGTTCCATAGAATGAACAGTTTGACCTGTCTTATTATTTACCCAAGTACCTGGGAAAGTAATTATATTATGATAATGCCAAGGATCATCTTGTCCATCTTCACAACTACCATCAGTTAATATAACCATATCAGGAAATTCCCCATTAACAGTAGTACTATTTAATTTTTGTGAAGATGAGAATGTTTCTTCATCATCATCTGTATCAGAATCATTATCTACATTATCAACAACTATCTCATAGTCTGTAGTTTCATTAGTACATGTAGCAGCTCTTTGTTCACAAGCTTCCTTATTAGCTTTATACTCTTCTACAGCTTCTTTATATTCCTTTTGTGCAACAGCCTCAGTTAATGCCGTATTAGAACCACAAGTTCCCTTCCAAGAACAACTATCATTACACCAAGTATTATCTCTATGAACAGCCATTAAAATACCATTACCATGAGGTCTATAATATCTATTAAATGAACTATAAGAATATGTTCCATTATACATTCCTATAGTTTGTCTCGTTTGTGCAAGACTCCTAAAATAGTAAGGACCTAAAGCACAAATACTTTGACTATTACTACCATAATCAGAAATCCACTTATTACCGCTATAATGTCCACTAGGATTGTTTTGCATGTAATTATATAGTGTTTGTGCATTACTAGTACCAGGACAACTATTTGCAAGTTTAGTCACTTCATAAAAACTATCACCAGCCAAATATAGGCCACTAAGTTCTTTGATATCTTCTTTAGTTGTTACATCATTATCACTTGTCTTAGTTGCCTTTTTACTACTACTAGACTTCTCATAAACTTCACTATAACAACTATCTATACAGCTTTGAGTATATTCACCACCATCACAATCTAATACGCAAGAATCAAATTCTTCGCTAGGACCACCAGCATCGAATCCTCTACCACCATTTATACAAACTGGTGAACGATAACATGCCTGTTTTCTAGTAGGTGGAGCAGCTTTATAACTAGCATCACAAACAACTTTTGATTTAATCTCTATTAAATATTGAAAACATAAACCAGCCTGTGTTGCTACTGGGTCACTAAAATTAACTTCTATTTCCTCTTTACAAGTAACTTCGCAGTTGTTCGCAGTTTCTGTTTCAACATGATAATACTTATGCATAGTCTCGTAATTATTAGTACTAAATGCATCACAAACTAACTTTTCAGTATTTTTAACATCATCCACTTCTTGATAAGAACTATCAATTGTAATATCATTTCCACCATTAGAACTACTAATAGCTTCATATAAAGATTCCGCTGTATCTATCCAACCTTGAACCTCTTCTCTTGAATAAGATTCGTAAGTTTTTGCAGAAAAACAATAAGGAACAGCGTTTTGCATTGTTTGATTTCCACTCCAACTATTACGATAGTTAACACAAACAGAATCATAATAAAGTGGATTATCAATAAGCCCATCTACACTAACTTCCATTGTACCAACTTCATTACCAACACTAGCTATACAAGGTTCTTCCATATCTTCTTGTAAAGTAAATAAGAAGAAACCCCCACTTTCAACTACAACAGTTGCTGAAGAACCATTAGCAAAATCTCCCGATGCCGCAACATTTTCAGTATCTCCATCTGCATAAAAAGTATAACTTAAATGAAGACCAGAATTATTTGTAATAGTAACATTGTTATTATCATAGTTAACATCAATATTAGCTATATAGTCATCCCTAAAAGTTTCTGGAGAACAAGTTTCATTATTAGCAGCTTCAGTCATTTCAGTATTAGATAACATAACCCCAAGAAATGCTGCTAAACATATTAATGGTATTATTAATAAATTAGACTTCTTCATTACTCTCACCTTCTTTCATTCTTTCTTCAATTTCTTTGTAATTATTATTTACTTCAACCGTAGAATACCTCATACTTTCACCCTCCCGTAATTCTCTAGCATCTACTCTAAATGAATAGGCATTACCAAATCCATAAAATCTAGTACATGTATATAAAGTCAACAACATATCATCAGAATTAACATCAACATCCATATCATACATACTCTCATCTTTAGCTTTCTTAATATATTCATCTAACTCTTCATCATTAAATGTATCATAATAAGAAGAAGTTTGTGGTTCATCAATTAATGTTACTCCAAATATTCTATATATAGATGTCTCACCATCAGGATTTGTAAACTCTATAAATTGATTTTCTTTGATAAATTCAGGATAGATAAATGACATTAACTGTTCAAAGTAAGTCATACTATCATCACCTATAATAGGATTACTAGAAACATTTCTAACATTATGCGATATATAGGTAAAATGATTGCTCTTCTCATCAGGATAAGAATTAGTCCAAGCATATTCATAATCAGTATTTGAAATATCCATTTCATTATTTCTAGCAACTAAAGCAAGGTCTATATTGGTTCCTTCTACCCTGAGCCACCCAGTTACATCATCACCATAACTCTCGGCTTCTTTTATTTTAGCACTTTCATCAATAATTGTAAAATCACTAGTTTTACCAAAATTTTGATACAAAAGTAATAAGCAAGCAACAATAAAGATAATGATAACACCAGCAATTGTCAAAGTTTTCTTTTTTAACTTCATAAATTACTCCTTTTCCTAATTAACTAATAAGTGTATACGGATTGTCTATAGTACCACTTCCTCCTTCTATTATAACATCTTTATTAAAATATGCTTTAATTTTTACTCCAGCTGTTACATCATCTGTTGCAGAAGTTTCTGAATAAGTAAGTGTACCACTAGATCTCACAACCGCTTTTGTATTAGCTTCTCTAGAAGAATCTATTAACCAATAACCAGAATCATTAGCATCAGAACCTCTAGCACTAAATATATCAAAAGTAGATGGAATTGTAATCAAAAGATTATAACTTTTTGTATCATGTTCCCCTTGATATGTGATTCTTCCATCATAAATAGGAACACTTATATCTTTACTAACAAATAAATTTGTATCTATATATCTTGTCATATTATTTTTTATTTTATATCCAATATTTCCTTCTTGATTAGGATTATAAACTTTTCTTTCTTGTGTATTAGTATATCGAATATTAACTTGTTCATCATTACTTCTTAATACAGAATCCATAATAACTTCTGTAGTACCATCATCTAAAATATTGCTAATTCTAAAAGTATAACCTGAATATTCTACATATTCGCCTATCTCTCTTTCATTAAGATTACTACTTCTTCTTCCTTTAGTATCTTCAAGTACCATATAAGGACTAGTATAAGTACCATCACCATCTAACACAGCTGTATCTGCCTTTAATGTAACAGCAGGTACTACATTCAATAAATTAGTTTTATCTGATGCTACCAAACTACCAGGATAAGCTGCCACCGACGTAATAGCCCAAGCTGCATCATCACTAGCCATATTAGAATACCAACTAAGGTTAGTTTTATCAAGGTAACTAGAAAAGCCATCATAACTTAAATTATAATCTTGTAAAGATAAAATACCTACTCGTCTTTTGGCAGTCTCTCTTGTACACTCTGTAGTATCAGTATTACTATTTTCTATTATATCATCACACCAAGTACTAGATTTTATTAAGTCTTGATAACGTGGTTCTAACAAATTATAGAAATAATCATTTAACCACTTATCCAATGAGCTATCTTCAAACCTACCATCATTTGTATAATCAACATTAGCAAGAGCATCATTACTAACAATAACTACAGAGTTATCATCATTGACTTTAACTATTCTAAATAACATATTACTAAACATTATATAATTATTAACATCATGCCCTACGTAATAACCATTTTCTGTATTCTCAGTTACAACTGTTGATAATCTTTCTTCAACATTAACCTTTCTAGTTACAGTAGTTCTATTATCAAGACTATCTCTTACCGTATAAGTAATTTCATAAGTACCAACTGTAGAAGTATCAACTTCACCATCAACAGTTACTGAAGAAGTATCCATTTCCCCATCTACATTATCAACAACACTTTTAATACCAGGGTCAGTAAATTCTCCTCCCCTACTAACAGTCATATCTGTATCACCATTAAGTGTAATAACAGGTCCCTCATGATCAACATCTGACTCAAAACTACCACATTTTAAATATGTATAATATTCATATTTTCCATCTCTATTAACCGCTTTAACATTTGATTCATTCAAATCACATAATTTATTGCCATAAGCTTCGTACAAGCCATCTAAATAATCCTGTTTAATCAAAGTATCCAAAGTAACGGAAATAACTCGTCCTTCATCTTTTGGAAGGCGAGTGCTATTTATTTCATAATATCTTTCTCCAGCTTCAGAAAGCAATCTTTCATTCTCCCTAAAAACTCTTCTTGGATAAAGATACAAAAACCAAACAAGCAAAACAATAATCACAACTACAGCAACCGCAACGATAATTTTAATTATTTTTTTCTTATCAATGCTTCTCTTTTTATTCTTCATAACCAGCTCTCCTTTAATTTAAATTATAAATATACTGCTCATTTCTAAAAGTAAAAATCAAATCTACTGCCCCATCATTATTAGCATCATTTGGCAAACTAAAATATGCATAATTTCCATTATAACTATTAACTAAAGAACTAGGAGTAATACTATGAGTTTCTCCATTATTATCCTCATATCTAATTTTAGCATATATCGAAGAAAAGTCAACAAAACTTTCACCAGTAAAGTTATTAGAAGAAAAACTAATTTCCAATATTTTGTTGCTAGAACTTAAAGGTAATTCTCTTATACCACAACCACTATCATTACAAGAATATCTACTATAAGTAGTCTCATTAACTATTTGGTAATCAGTTACTGTAAGAGTATTATCATCAGGAAATGCTAATTCTTCAGTTATTTTTACTTCCTCTTTAGTCTCCAATTGACTAACATCTTGAACATTAAGCTTAACTTTTCGAAGTAAAATTCCATTAGTAACATCCGGATAATAAAGTACATATCTATTAACATCAAGGTCTTTAGAAACTTTATATACTAAAATAAAGGTTGTAGAAGCCCCTGTATTTAATTCTCTATTATCATAAGGACTACCTAAATCAGTAAAATTATCATATAATCTTGTGGCATAATGAAACTCTTCACTTCTATTCATAACTCTAAAACGATCCAAATTAATACCACGTTTTGATGAATTATTTAAAACAGTAAGATTAATAACTAAATAATATTGATTACCACTAATAACATCTCCGTGACTATCTCTATTAGTCAAATAACTATTATTAACAGTTATATTATAATAATTAGCAGTAAATGTATTACCTTCTCTATAGGTTCTATGTAAAACTCCAAAATAGTAATATGTATAACCAGTAAGAGAAACAAATAAAATAATTATAATTGTATTACATATAAGACGGTGTTCAAAATAAACGTATTTTACATTTCTAAAGAATTTTTTTATATTTCTAGTTATTTTATCTTTATCAAATTCTATATTAACTTCAAATTCTTCTCTATCTTCTTCTTTAATATCTAAATATTCTTCATCTTCTTTAAAACCAAATTTTTTTAAATCAATTCCTAGAAATCTAACACCAAAAATAATAAAGACAATATACTGTGGCAAAAAAACTATATTTAATAAATCTCGTCCTGCCATAATTGAAGTTATTGTTGATAATTCGTTATATCCTTGAAAATAACTTCTAACATATATTAAAACTCCTAGCATAAAAACATACTCAAAAATAGGAATTAAATAAATTTTCCATGGTTTTTTCTTATAACGCAATAAAATTACTAAAATTATACTTATGATGACAACTGCAATTATACTAATAATTACCCCAAAATTAATATAATCACTTATAGATTCATAATAAGCATTATAACTCTCTGTATTTAAAAAATCCGCCACAAAACTACGTAATGACATCATTTTATAAAATATATAAGTACTAAGCAAAATTAAAACTAAATGAATTCTTTGAAAATATTGTATTAAAAGAGCATATGGTTTTCTTAATATCATAAGCTACACACCCCTTTACTATTATAAGTATAGCCCAGATTTAGAAATTTGAAAAGTACAAACTTGTTTTTCTTATCTTAACTTGATATAATACTCTAGGAAAGTAGTGATAAGATGAAAAAGAAAATAAAATTTTTATTAATTGGTATATTTATAGTATTTTTAACAGGATGTGGCAACAGTTCTAATACTATCACAGAAATTGATTATAGTAAGTTAGAAGATTTAATAGATAATAAAGAAAGCTTTATTCTAGAAATTGTCCAAACAGGATGTAGTCATTGTGAAGAATTTAGCCCTAGATTTACAGCAGTATTAAAAACAAATGATTTAACAGCATACTCTCTTAATTTATATAATTTAACTGAAGAAGAAAGAGAAAAATTTAGTGAATTAACAACAAGTGTAACTGGTACACCTACTGTCCTATTCTTTGAAGATGGAAAGGAAACAAGTAATAGAATAAATGGTGCAGTAGATAATGAAAAGATAGAGGAACATTTAAAAGATGCCGGATATATAAAAGAAAAATAAATAGACTATGATAAAGCCTATTTATTTTTTTTAGCATCTGCTTTTTTTCTTTCTTCTGTATTTAAAATACGTTTTCTAAGTCTAATAAAGTTAGGTGTTACTTCAACAAGTTCATCTGAATTAATATAATCAAGTGCATACTCTAATGTTATAGGACGAGGTCTTTTTAAGACCACAGTATGATCACTTCCTGCAGCACGCATATTAGTAAGTTGTTTACCTTTAACAACATTAACTGCAAGGTCATTATCACGATTACATTCACCTATTATCATACCTTCATATACTTCTGTACCAGGTTCAATAAACATAGTTCCTCTATCTTCAAGGTTACCTATTGAGTAAGCAGTTGCACTACCATTTTCTACAGAAACTAAAACACCAAGTTTACGTTCTCCAATATCCACATTTTCATATGGTTTATATTCACTAAAGGTATGATTCATAATACCATATCCCTTAGTCATAGTCATAAAGTCTGTTGAAAAGCCAATAAGTCCACGAGATGGAATACTATAGTTAAGACGAACTTGATTTTCAAAGTTAGTCATATTTTCCATAACACCACCACGAGTACCTAAGTGTTCAATAACACTACCTACTACATCTTCTGGAACTTCTATTTGTAACTCTTCCCAAGGCTCACATTTAACACCATCTATTTCTTTAATAATTACTTTAGGTTTAGATACTTCAAGTTCAAAACCTTCACGACGCATGTTTTCTATTAAAATACCAAGATGTAACTCTCCACGACCAGAAACAAGAAAGCTATCACTACCGGCAGGCTCAACTCTAAGTGATACATCTTTTTGAGTCTCACGAATTAATCTTTCTTCTATTTTACGAGCAGTTAAAATCTTACCATCACGACCAACAAATGGACTAGAATTAGTACCAAAAGTCATTTGTAAAGTTGGTTCATCAATATGAAGAATAGGAAGTGGTAAATTATCTCCCATATTACAAATAGTTTCTCCTACTGAGATATCAGCTAAACCCGCAATAGCAACAATATCTCCTGCTTCTGCTTGTTCTATTTCAATACGATTATAACCATAATAACCAAATAATTTTTGAATTCTAAAGTTCTTAACAGTGCCATCTAATCTAAGACAACTAACCATCTCACCTGTTTTAATAATGCCATTATGTACACGTCCAATCCCAATACGCCCAACAAATTCATTATAATCAAGTAAGGCAGGTTGAAATTGTAATGGCTTAGAATTATCACCAGACGGAGCTGGTATTTTTTCAATTATCAAATCAAGTAATGGTTCAAAACCTTTTTTCTGTGTACTTATATCATCTGATAAACTACAAGTTTCATTTAAAGCACTAGCATAAACTACAGGAAAATCAAGTTGGTTTTCATCTGCACCAAGTTCAATAAATAAATCGAGCACTTCATCAACAACCGCACTACATCTAGCACTAGGTTTATCTACTTTATTAATAACAACAATAGGTTTAACACCCGCTTCAAAAGCTTTCTTCAAAACAAATCTTGTCTGAGGCATTGCACCTTCATAAGCATCAACAACAAGGATAACTCCATCAACCATATTCATAATACGTTCAACTTCTCCACCAAAGTCAGCATGACCTGGAGTATCAAGAATATTAATACGATAACCGTTATAATCTAATGCTGTTGTTTTAGCAAGAATAGTAATACCACGTTCTTTTTCCAATGCATTAGAATCCATTGATACATTACTTATATCTTCATTATCACGAAACATACCTGATGTTTTTAATATACCATCTACTAAGGTAGTTTTACCATGATCGACATGGGCAATAATTGCAACATTTCTTTTTTTCATACCTATCACACTCCAAAATACGTCCTAAATTATATCACAGATTAAAGAAAAATACTAGCATTTTCTAGTACTTTTCTAATATCTTAATAAATTTTACTTAAATACTAATTAACTATTTAGCAGCATTTATTTGACTCATTACTTCATCAGCAAAGTTTTCTTCTTTTTTCTCAATACCTTCACCAACAGCATAACGAATCATTGATACAATAGAACCTCCATTATTCTTAACATAAGCACCTACTGTAACATTAGAATCTTTAATAAATGCTTGTTCTTCTAAACAAATCTCTTTATAGAATTTATTTAATCTACC
>CALVKV010000015.1 GCA_944333305.1 uncultured Bacilli bacterium | reverse complement strand
ATTATGATAATATGATGTAAAATTTTCGCTGAAAATTAACTACATAATTAAGTTAAATATTTACTGAAAAATCACACCCATAGATGCGATTGTTGTTTCTTACCTTGACAAGAAACAAATAAAAAATTACAATAGAGTTAGATTATAGTTTAGATTTTTATTTAAAGTATATATCTAATGGAGGTATAATATGGATGAAATGTTACTCTCCATTTTACTTATAATTTTTGGACTTTTTTGTGGTTTTGGATTAACTTTTTTAGTTGCTTATTTAAGAGAAGGGACAACTTCTAAAAAGATAGATAAAATGTTGGCGGATGCTGAGAAAAATGCTGATAAAATAAAACGTGATGCGGTTATGGAAGCTAAAGAGAAAAGTTATCAGTTAAAACTTGAAGCAGATAAAGATATTAAAGAGAAAAAATCAGAACTTAAAGATAGTGAAAATAAACTATTACAAAGAGAAAGTAGTTTAGATAAACGTGATGAATTGTGTCAAAAAAGAGAAGCTACTTTGGATGAGAGAGAAGAAAAGATAATTCAAAGACAAAAAGAAATTCAAGAAAAAGAAGCAAAAGTGGAGGAAATAAAGAAAGAACAAATTAATTTGCTTGAAGAAATTTCAGGCTATAGTAAAGAGAAAGCTCATGATTTAATTATGAAAAATGTTAAAGAATCTATGAGTAGAGAAATCGCTATTTATATTAGTGAGCAAGAAAATGAAGCAAAGATGACTGTTGATAAGAAAGCACAAGAAATGATTGTTAGTTCTATGCAGAAGTATGCAGCAGATATTGCAAGTGATCAGACTGTTACAGTTGTTAGTTTACCTAATGATGATATGAAGGGTAGATTAATAGGTAGAGAAGGTAGAAATATTAGAACTATCGAAGCTATTACGGGAGTAGATCTTATTATTGATGATACTCCAGAAGCTGTTGTTTTATCTAGTTTTGATCCTTTAAGAAGAGAAATGGCTAGATTAACATTAGAAACTCTAATTAAAGATGGAAGAATTCATCCTACAAGAATAGAAGAAGTTTATGATAAAGTATGTAAAGAAACTAAAGAGAAAATTATAGAATATGGTAATAATGCTTTATTTGAACTTGGTATTACGAAGATGGCTCCAGAGTTGATAGAGATTATTGGTAGACTTCATTTTAGAACTAGTTATGGGCAAAATGCTTTACAACATTCTTTGGAAGTTGCTCATCTTTCTGGTTTACTTGCAGGTGAAATTGGTGAAGATGTTGCCCTTGCTAAAAGAGCAGGGTTATTGCATGATATAGGTAAAGCAGTGGATCATGAACTTGAAGGAAGTCATGTTACTATTGGTGTAGAGCTTGCTAAAAAGTATGGAGAAAATGATGTAGTAATTAATACTATAGCATCTCATCATGGTGATACAGAGTCAACTTCTGTAATATCTACTTTGGTTGCAGTAGCAGATGCTTTATCAGCATCACGTCCAGGAGCAAGAAATGACTCATTAGAAAACTATGTTAAAAGATTAACACAACTTGAAAGTGTTGCTAATGATATAGATGGTGTTTCTAAAGCTTATGCAATGCAAGCTGGAAGAGAGTTAAGAGTTATAGTAGAACCTGATGAGATAGATGATTTAGAAGCACATAGAGTTGCTCGTGATATAAAAGAAAAAATAGAGTCTACTTTAAATTATCCTGGTACAATTAAAATTACTGTAGTTAGAGAGACTAGGGCAGTTGAAGAAGCTAAATAAAAAGAGTTCAATTAATTTTGAACTCTTTTCGTATGCAAACTTTTAGTAAGGGTATAAGTATATCTACCAAATTTTCTTCTACCTTTTTTGAAACCAGCTAAGTCAGCAGTTCTTTGGCTTTCCTTATTTAAAGAATCAATTTTTAAGATTATTTCTTCGACATTATTTTCTTTATCTTCAAATATAAGATCGCTGATGCCTATTAGAGTAGTTACCATATAACCATGACCTCGTTTTTCTTTGATTAGGGCATAATCTAAGTAAACACTTTGATCTGCTTCACATATTTTTGTTATTTTTAAATAGCCAATAGGTTCTTCTTTTTTAAGATAAACTGCATAATGATTACCATATAAACTATTTCTATTTAGTTGATAATCTTTTTGTATTTTTTCTTTTATAGAATATAGAAAGCCATTTTTACCTGCTACTTTTTCATCTTGATCTAAAGTATTAATTAGCCAAATATCTTTATTATCATTTATATCTAGTCTTTTAATACTTAGATTATTATTTAAATTAATAAACATTATTTTTTAATATCTAAAATTATTGGTAATATTAATGGTCTTCTGCCAGTTAGATTTAAAATAAATGGTATTAAATCTAGACTTAGTTGATTCTTTATATCTGTGAAAGATGACTTTTTATCTTTTAATTTTTCATTAATAACATTAGTCGCTTCTCTTTCAATCTTTTTAAGTAGTTCTTCATTTTCATTTACTAAAACAAATCCTCTGGTTGTAATGTTTGGTTTTGTTAATAATACTCTTTCTTTAGAATCAATATTGGCAATTACAACTAAAATACCATCACTTGACATTATCTTTCTATCACGAATAACAGCACTACCAACTTCACCAATTCTAGATCCATCTACATAAATGTCATTATTAGGATAACTTTCTCCTTTTGTTATTTTATGATCTTTTAGAATTAGACTATCACCATTTTTCAATATGAAAGTATTTTCTTTAGGTAAGCCACAATCTATTCCTAGATTAGCATGTTCTTTCAACATTCTATAATCTCCATGGAATGGCATTAAATATTTTGGCTTTAATAATCTAATCATTAATTTTAATTCTTCCTGATTAGCATGTCCTGATGTGTGGAGATTATTTACAGTCATGTTAGTAAATACTTTAACTCCTTTTAAGTATAATTTATTAATAGTTTTATGAATGCTTAGGGCATTACCAGGAATAGCACTTGATGAAAATATAACAATATCATCAGGCCTTAATTTAATTTGTTTATGAGTTCCATCAGCAATTCTTGATAGAGCTGCTAGGGGTTCTCCTTGAGAACCAGTACAAAGTATTGTTACTTCTCCAGGTTTTAATGTATTTGCTACTTCAGGTGTTACTAGTAGTTCTTTATGATCTATATAACCACCTTTAATAGATATATCAATATTATTTTCCATACTGCGACCAAAGACACAAATTTTTCTATTATGTTGATAACATGATTCAAATATATGCTTTAATCTATAAATATTGGAAGCGAAAGTAGCGATTATAATACGATTATATTTATATTTATCAAAAATATCAGTTAAGGCATCATCAACTCGTGATTCACTAATTGACATTCCTTCATTTAGAGCATTAGTACTATCACTTATTAATAAGTCAACACCCTCATTACCTAATTTGGCCATTTTATAAAGATCAGCCATTGGTCCAATAGGGGTTAAATCAAATTTAAAATCTCCTGTTGTTACGATTCTACCATTAGGGGTAGTTATACAAATACCATGGGAATCAGGAATTGAGTGAGTTGTTCTAATAAACTCTACTTCCATATATTTAAATTTTAATTTTGTATTTTCGTCATAAACAAATAAATTATCATATCTAATATTTCTGTCTTCTAATTTTAATTTAATTAATTCTTTTGCTTGGTTAGGTGCATAGATAGCAGGAATGTTAACACTTTTTAATAAGAAGGGGATAGCCCCAATATGATCTTCATGACCATGTGTTATTAATAAAGCTTTAATTTTATCTTCATTGTCTTTTAAAAATGAGTAATCAGGAAGGACGTAATCTATACCTAAAAGTTCTCCTTCTGCAAAAGATACTCCCGCGTCTATAACAATTATTTCATCATCATGCATTACACAATACATGTTTTTTCCTACTTCTCCTAAGCCACCTAAAACAATTATCTTCGTTTCACTTGACTTTTTATTCATTATTTCTCCTTTCTTTTAACCCGAAGAACTAACCGATATAGATTATACTATATTTTTTTTGTTTTGTCTATTCATCATTTGATATACACTCTAAACTTATGAAATTGACCGATAAGGCTTAAATTTTTAGTTATATAATCATAAATCTTTCTACTAGCTTGGGTTTTAATAATACTTGATTTGCTTTCTTGGAAAATAGCTGAAGTAACAATAATACTGCCATCATCTAAGTTCTTTATTTTATTAATCATTTCTTCTTCACCATTGTATCCTAAGTTGCCTTTTAAAGTTAGGTCATATTCAGTAATTGGTATATTTAGTGTTAGTTTATATAAATATGCTTCCATCATAAAGAAGTAAACATTATCATATTCTCCATTAAAATAATTTTCTAAAGCGTCAATATCATTTCTATATTCTTTTTGTAAATAACGATATTTAAAGAGGTTATTATCGTATGTTGGCTTACAGATATTATAATTAATAATTAAAGAGATAATAGGTATTAAAATAAAGATAGGAGCGGTTTTAATTATTAAATTATTTATTTTTGGATATTTTTTTAATAGATAGTAAACTACAGGTGTAAATGCTAGAAGAGTGTGACTTATATTAAATAAAGGATAAGCCATTATTTGAAATGCTAATATGTATAAAAGTTCTTTGTCTTTTGTTTTTAAATATTCTCTTATAAGATATATAATCATTAAAATTACTATAATAGTTATAGGATTAAAATTTCCATTATCTCCTTGAAAATCTAATAGTCCTAGAAAAGCATAATTTATATAGTCATGTAAAGCATTATTAAAATATAAATAAATAATTATAATTAAATTAGTTATAAGAAAAGGAATAATTCTTTTTAGAATTTTTTTAGGTTTCTTTATATAGTATAAAGTTGGTAGGGCAAGAAAGACACCTATACTTGATTTTGTTAGAAAAGCTAGACTTATTATAAGACCTATTAAGTAATCACTTTTATTATTTTTTTCTAGATAAATAAGTAAAAACACATAGAAAACAGATAAAGTATTGTAGCCAGGTGCTGTATTAAATATAAAATATATAAAGAAAGGAAAAATTAGTTTCTTATTTAGTTTGTATACTATAAATAAAGTTAACATGGCATAAAATGTATTTATAATATAAAAGATAATCATATTAGTACCAAATATTTTCATAATTAATCCTGTTAAAAGAGGATATAAAGGAGTTATTACCATATTAAAGTCTTTATACATAATTAGACCATCACTAATGTTTTTACTAAAACCATAGTTCCATAATAAATCTAAGTCTACATTTTTAAAGAAATTAAAACAAAATATCATGATATAACAAAATATAAAAAACAAAATAACTTTTTTATTTTTCTTTAGTACTGCAAACATAAAACTCTCTCCAATTCTTTATATTAATTATATCAGAAATATTTTGAATTAAAATGATTGACTTTAAAGGCAAGTACTGTTATAATTTTAATCGGTACATTTTATATCCCCACTAGAACTTAGACTGTGGGAAGGTTTAAGTTGTTTAGTAAAGGAGATTGTTATGAAAAGTTATATGCAAAAGAAAGAAACAGTAGAGAGAAAATGGTATGTTATCGATGCTGAAGGAAAACCTTTAGGTCGTGTAGCTAGTAAGGCTGCTCATATCTTACGTGGTAAGCATAAAGTTACTTATACACCTCATATTGATTGTGGTGACTATGTAATTATTGTTAATGCTTCTAAAGTTTTACTTACTGGTAATAAGTTAGAAGATAAGAAATATTATAGTCATTCTCAGTATCCAGGTGGACTTAGAACTAGAACTGCAAAAGAAATGATTGAAAAATATCCAGAAGAAATGGTAGAGAAAGCTGTTAAAGGAATGTTACCAAAAAATCGTTTAGGTAGAGCTATGTATAAGAAATTATTTGTATATGCAGGTAGTGATCATAAACATATGGCTCAAAAACCTGAAGAGATGGATGTATAGGGAGGTTTATTATGGCAGAAAAGAAAAATGTGTATACAGGAACTGGTAGAAGAAAGACTAGTGTCGCTAGAGTAAGACTTACTCCAGGAACTGGTAAGATTACTATCAATGGACGTGATGTTAATGAATATTTCCCATATCCAACTTTAGTTATGGATTTAACAGGGCCACTTGATGTTACTAATACTCGCGATATGTTTGATGTTGATGCAGATGTAACTGGTGGTGGATTTTCTGGTCAAACAGGTGCAGTTAGATTAGGTATTACGAGGGCATTATTACAATATGATGCATCTACTCCAGCTGATTCTGAAAATAGTTATCGTAAGATTCTAAAAGCTGAAGGATATATTACTCGTGATGCACGTAAGAAAGAACGTAAGAAACCAGGTCTTAAGAAAGCTAGACGTGCTCCACAATTTAGTAAACGTTAATCTATTGTTTCTAAAGTACTGTTTAATCAGTACTTTTTCTTTTGGTATAGATTTTGATGTTTGTTTGTGTTATTATATATATACAAGACCTGAGGTAGGTAGCTAAATGCTAAGCGTATGTTAAGTACGTTGCCCCTTAGGCATTTTTTTGTTATACTTTATTTATGAAAAAGTGTTTGAGTAGTTTTGATTTAAAACTTATTGCAGTTATTACCATGACAATAGATCATATTGGTGTTGTTTTTGGGACTGCTTTTTATAATTTTTTTAGAGCGGTAGGAAGGGTATCTTTTCCTATTTTTGCATTTTTATTAACAGAAGGCTATGTTCATACTAAAAGCTTTAGTAAGTACTTTTTAAGACTTTTAATACTTGCTGTTATTTCAGAGGTTATTTATGATTATTTCTTTTTTGATAGTTTTATTTATTTAGGGGCAAATAACATTTTCTTTACGCTTTCTTTAGGACTTTTAACTTTGTTTTTGTTAGATAAAAGTAAATGGTTAATTAAGAAATATTTTAAAGATAAAATTGATTTAGTTATTATATTACCAATAACATATTTATTAATAATTATCATTATGGGATTAATTGGGGAGTTTTTAAACTTTAGTTATGGAATGCTTGGTATTCTTGTTATTAGTTTCTTCTATTTATTTAAAGAAAACTTTCCGTTACTTGTTTTATCAATTACTTTATCAACATTAATATTTGGCGATGGTATGCAATATTTTTCAATATTTTCTTTAATTTTAATTTATTTTTATAATAAGAAGTTAGGTAAGGATTGTAAAGTGTTTTTCTATTTATATTATCCATTACATATATTAATTTTAGGACTTATAAAAATATTGCTAGGCTAACAAAGTTTCTTTAATTTCTATTTTTCATAGACTATCTTAGAGGTGAAATGTATGTTAAATTTGACATTATTACAACAAATGTTAGTTGTAGCAATTGCTCTTAGTGTTGTTACTTGTGCTTTTATCCAGAAAACAAAGAAGTTTTTTCCTTGTTCTAGCTGTTTAGTTATTTATAATTTAGTAGTTAATTTTATGGTAGGGACACTTTTTTGCATTACTTTTACGAGTGTAGGTTTTCCTAATAGTCTATGGGTATCTTTCTTTAGCTTTATAGGTGCTGATACACTTTATAAGTCTTTAGAGGGTAAACTTAAAGATTATTCATCTTTAGTTAATACTGACTATATTACAGTAAAGAAGGCTAATATTATTAGTACTGATATGAAAGGTAGTGATGAATAATGGAAAGACCTCTTTATCCTAGTCCTTATATGCGAATAACTCAAGGGTACATGATGGGAACTCATCAGGATAGTTATGCTATAGATGAAGCGGGAAGTGATAGTGGAATAGATTATATAAAGGCTCCTTTTACAGGTATTGTTAGAAAAATATATACTAATGATGCTAATGAAGTGTGGCTTGAGAGTAGTGAACCAGTAATTTATCCTGATGGAACAGTTGATTATATGACTATGATGTTTGCTCATGATAATGATGTTTCTAATCTTTTTGTAGGCAAAGTAATAAATCGTGGAGAAAGATTTTATGAAGAAGGTACCAAAGGCAATGCTAGTGGTAATCATGTTCATATGGAATGTGGAAAAGGTAAATTTACAGGTAGTGGCTGGCATAAGAATACTGCTGGTTACTGGTCTATTAATAATGGGAAGAATCCTACAGAGTGTTTATGGATCGATGATAGTATTACTGTTTTGGATAGTTATGGTTATACCTTTAAAAAAATTGAACCTGAAGTGGTTGTTCCTGATACTCCAGTAGAAGAAGAGACTCCTATTGTAGAAGAACCTACGGATTCTGATCTTTCAGATAATAGTGATACTCCTAATACAGATGCTAGTGTTGATAATAATACAGATGTAGTTAAACCTAAACTTATATTTACTTGCAAAAGTGATGATATTTATGCAATAGAGTTAAAGGCTGGACAGAAGTTATATTTGGAGTAAATAAAAAAAGAGTCACTTGACTCTTAACCTAGGGCAACATCTAGTATCATCATTACCATAAATCCTAGAATTGTGAATAAGGCCATAAGGTCTTTTTTCTTATTGGTTTGACTTTCAGGAATTAATTCTTCTACAACAACATAGATCATCGCTCCTGCTGCAAATGATAATAAAAATGGTAGTATTAGTTGAATTTTCAAGACTAGAAGTGCTCCTATTACAGCAGCTATTGGTTCTACTATTCCTGATAGTTGTCCATAAAAGAAAGCTTTACTTCTTGTGTAACCTTCTCGTCTTAAAGGAAGAGAGACTGCACTACCTTCAGGAAAGTTTTGTAGTCCTATTCCAAGGGCAAGAGTTAGGGCACTAGCAAGAGTGGAACCTGTTAGTGAGTAGGCAAGGGAACCAAAGGCAACTCCTACCGCCATACCTTCTGGTATATTATGAAGAGTGATTGATGATATTAACATAAAACATCTTTTCACTTTGGAACTGTTTTCGTCTTTTCTTTTTTTGTCTAAATAATCATAGACTTTGTCACCAATAAAGAGTAATACACCTCCTGATAAGAAACCTAGTGATATGACTATCCAACTTGTCATGTTTAATTCTTCTGCCATTTCAAGAGCGGGGGAGATTAGACTAAAGAAACTAGCTGCTACCATAACACCGGCTGCAAAACCTAAAAGTGCATCCATTAGAGTTTTATTTACTTTCTTAAAAAAGAAAACAATACTTGCACCTAATGCTGTTATACTCCAGGTAAAAAGACAAGCTATAAAGGCTTGTAAAACTGGAGATAAGTTGGTAAATGAATCTAACATTATAACACCTCTAGTTGTAGGTTATGCAAGGAGTGTTAATTATTATGGGCGTTTTACTAGCTTTTTGTAATTTTGCATGAAGTTGTTAATATCGCGTTTAGCATTATTTCTTAATTCTTTACATTCACTATTTTGATATATAGCTTTTAATAATTCTTTGATTTCTTCTTTAGTATCATCATTGTCAATACGACTATTTTCGTGCTCTTGATAATTAAATCCAAAGCTGTCGTAGCCAAATATGTATTGATGATAATTCGGTATTGTTTTTAATATATCGATAATTTCTTTTCTTCCTAAATCTTTAACACTAATATTTAAAGCTAATAATTCTATTAAACGATTCCATTCATTTACAGAAGAGATAGCACCACCAAGTTTGTTAGTATCACAAAATTCAGGCATTCTTAGAGCATTACCAGTAGTTAAGTTATAACTAGCAAATTTAGAAAGATAGTTAAATAAGAAAAGAGGAATTTCTAATTTTACAGATTGCATTTTAGCAGCCATTAAGGCTTCTATATAGTGATTTCTTTGTGGTAATGTTAATATATTGTTTTTTAAAGTACGACAATAAGTATCACCATTTTCTTTGGCAATATTTTTCATTAATTTAGATATTTGTTTCATTGTAAAATAATAGTGATGTTCATTATTAGTAGATAAATATATGTTATTTTCTGGGAATAGAATTTTTATTTCTTCTGTTTTTGGCTTATAAACAATTCTTTTTCTACTAATTTTACTATTACTTCCTTGAATTCTATATAAGTTAACCGTATTGATACTAGTTATACTCATTATAATCTCCCCTTTTATGTGCTTGTAAATTATATCATATTTTATGCAAAAATGCAATTATTTAGATGTAATCTTGTATCTATTAAATTTTATTATTTCTTTTACATATAATTTATTAGGTGTTTATAATGATAAGAAAATATAAAGTGCTTTTTTTAATTATGTTTATAGTTTTACTTATGTCTTTACAGTTTGTGGATGCGAGAGTTAAACCAAAAAAGCCTCTTTCTGGTAAAATAATAACCGTAGATCCTGGGCATGGAGGAAGAGATGCTGGTACTAGTTATCAGGGCCTTTATGAAAAAGATCTTAATTTAGAAATATCTAAAGTTTTAAAAAAGGTCTTAGAAAAAGCTGGTGCGAAAGTTTATATGATAAGAAATGATGATAGTGATTTATCTAGCAAATGGGATAGTGCTAAAAAACGTGGCGATTTATATAGACGAATATTAAAAATCCAAGAAAATAAAAGTGATTTATATTTATCAATTCATATAAATTATCACTATTATAGTAGCGTTAGTGGGGCCGAAGTTTTATATCATCCCATTAATCCTAATAATTTGGTATTAGCAGAATCAATTATGAATGAATTTAAAAATGATTTAAAGACTGATAGAAAAGTTATTAAGACTAATTTATATTTATATTCTAATACGAGAGTACCTGGGGTGTTAATAGAATGTGGCTTTATATCTAATCCTAATGAGAGATATTTATTACAAAAAGAAAGTTATCAAGAAAAGATTTCTAATTCTATTACTAAGGGTGTAGAAAATTATTTTAAAGAGACAGATTTGTGATATACTTTTAGTAGAGGTAGGATATGAAAAAAGTAAGAATTGTATGTTTAATAATTTTATGTTTATTAGTAGTAGGTTGTAGTAGTCCTTTTGTAGAGACTGATAATAAAGCAAGTGCTTCTACTTTTAGTGGAGATACTTTAAGAGTTAATTATATTGATGTGGGACAAGGGGATTCTATTTTTATAGAGTTACCTAATAAAGAGACTATGTTAATTGATGCAGGAGAAGCATATGAAGCAGATAATGTAATTAATTATATTAAGAATTTAGGTATTAGTAAGATTGATTATATAGTTGGGACTCATCCTCATACTGATCATATTGGAGGTTTAGAAGAAGTTATTAATACTTTTGATGTAGGCTCTATTTATATGCCAAAAGCTACTTCTACTAGTAAGACTTATCTTGATTTACTTACTACTATTGGTGATAAAGGACTTAAGGTTAAGAATGCTAAGAGTGGTGTAGTTGTTCTTGATGAAAATGATTTAAAGCTAGAATTTATCGCTCCTAATAGTGATAGTTATAGTGAGTTAAATAATTATTCAGCAGTTTTAAAGCTTACTTATTTAGATAATACATTTTTATTTATGGGGGATGCTGAGACTTTAAGTGAAGATGAAGTAACTTGCGATGTAGATGCAGATGTTATTAAAGTAGGGCATCATGGTAGTGATTCATCATCAAGTGTAGAGTTTGTTAAGAAGGTAAGTCCAGAGTATGCTATTATTATGGTAGGAGAGGGTAATTCTTATAATCATCCATATCAATCTATTATAGATAGATATTTAGGTGTTGGTGCGAAAGTTCTTAGAACTGATTTAGATGGCAATATTGTTTGTGATAGTGATGGTGTAGATGTTAGTTGTAAAGGGGATAAAGAGTCTAGTAATACAAGTAGTTCTAATAGTATAATTACTAGTAATATAAATTTACTCTCTTTAACAACTCCTGTTAGTAGGGGAAGTAATGCAACTGTTAGTATTAAGGGACTTCCTAATACTACTTATGATATTGATGTGATTTATTCTAGTGGTGCAAGTAAAGCAAGTGGTCTTGAAGATAAAACTAGTGATAGTGAAGGTAATGTTAGTTGGACTTTTAAAGTGAGTAGTAATGTAAAGCCAGGAACTTATGAAGTTAAAATTACTGATGGTAAAGACAGCGTTAGTTATAGTTTAGAGGTGACTGATTGATGGAAGTAATTGTAGATAGAATTGAAGGAGATTATGCAATTGTGGAAATAGAAAAAGGTAATATGTGTAATTTGCCACTTGATTTAGTTCCTAATGTTAAAGAAGGAGATATTGTTACTATAACTATTAATAAGGATAAAACTGAGGATAGAAAAAAGACTATAGAAGAGCTTATGAATAGCGTTTTTGAATAAAAAAAGATTACGAAAACTCGTAACTTTTTTTATACATTTTTTCTTGCTGTATAGAAATTACTTTGATACTATGGATGTAGGAACATTTATGTGGGTGTCACCTCCATCTTTAAGGAAAGGAGGGCTTAGACATGAAGATAAAAACTTTTATTTTAAAGTTTTTAAAATCTGTCGCTTTGGTTGTTATAAGTCTTGCCTTATTGGTAGTGGCTATAAAGATATAAAATAAGACACTCAGCATAGGAGTGTCAATCATAAAACAATTATGAGGTGACATTTACGTGCAAAAATAAATGTTCCTCATTTTTAATTTTATGTAATTTTTCTTACACATATACTATATCATAATTATTACATTTATGCAAATTTATTGTTTTACTATTAATGAGACATCTTTAAAATAATAATTTAAAATTTGCTTATAATTAAAACCTAATTCTGCTAGATTATCTGCTCCTATGATACTTAGACCAAGTCCACTTCCTATTCCTCTTGTTATAAAGGTAAGGTAATCCTTTTTAATAATTATAGTTATATCTGTAGAAGGTAAATCTAAAAATATAGCTAGATTTTTAGCATCTATTTTCTTTTCCCCTAGATCTATTTCTTTGATTCTATTACTGTTACTAATACTAGTGATTTTTATATTATAATCATATTTTTTTAAATTTAATCTTTCTTTAAATTCATCAATACTATAATTTCTTATTTGCATGTAATTAGGATATGTTAAGTCCCATAAACTTTCTTTCTTTATAGTATAAGGAATATTTTTATCTTCTTCTGTATAACCGTTACTAACTAAGTGGGTTAAGCCTCTTATAGGTTTGTTATTATAAATTAAATATTCACCGTCAGTATCATTTATAACTTTGTTAAATATATCATATTTTGATTTGTAAGTTTCTTTATATCTAATCTTATAATAATTATGGTTATGATAGATTAAATTTAAGTCTTTAATGTTTAAATATTTATTATCTTTTAAATTGTATATTAATTCACTTCGATATAAAATTGTTATAGATTTTAGAGTCTCTTCTTTTAAGTCTAAATTAATGTTACTTAAAAGAAGGCTTAGTAGTAGTTCTTTTATAGTTATTTTTTCTTCTGTATTTAAAGTAACTAAGTAGTTGTTTAGATAAGTTTTATTATTATTGATACTAATTAATTTAGTACTAATACCATTAACAATAAATACTACTTTGTTGCCATTAAATTTTATATTATGAGTAGTTAAATATGACTTTGCTCTTTTTTCAAGTTCTTTAGTGGTAAGATCATTTCCAAATTCATAATCAACATTTAAATATAAGTAAAGGATATCTTCATTATTACTTTTTTCAATTTTATAACTTTCTAACATAGTATCACCTATTTATATAGTGATATGTTAGAATTAATTTTATTCATTAATATTCAAAATATTTTAGGATATTTTTATTATTGCAATCTTTTCCAGTTAAATAAGAGTAATTTTTAAAGATATTTTTTAAATTAATTTTTTTAGTATCTTTTAAATAATAGTTAACATCTGTAATAATTTTTTTGGCGTCGTGTAAGGCAATTGAATATAATTCTATAAATGATTCATGATGCTTTTCACGTTTAATGCAAGGATGTACCCAAGTAGTATGATTATTATTTAAATAGTTATATTCATCTTTTAAAGGAGTATGATAAGATACTGCTTTTAGTTTAAAAGCTTTTTTATTAGTGAATTTATCTATAGTTTTATAGATAAACATCTTTGTTCCGTATTTATCATATCTTAAATATTTTAAGGCTTTGTACATATCTTTTAGAGATTTATAATAATATTGAGAGAAGTTATTAAAATTAAAAGTCTCTTTAAAAGTATAGTCTATTACTTCTATTAACTCTTTAGAAAAAGGAGTAAGGTCAAAAGTAAAATCATAAAATTTGAAACTGTAGGGATTGATATTATCTTTTTGTTTAATCATATAGTTATCAAGAAAATTTTCCATGTATTCATGTTTATGTTTATATTTATAGGTACTTGGATCGTCTTCTTTATAAACACCAGTTTTGTAAAATATAAAGGGATGTAGTTTGGAGTCTAGAACATAATGAGAAATAAATCCATAAAGAAAAGCCATAATTTCACTATTTTGATAATAGTTATTATATTTAATGTAATTTACTAGATTTATAAAAAATTCTCTCGTTTTGTTAGTATGAAAAAAAATTTGGAAATCTCTTATTTTTTGATCTTTCTTTTTTAATAGATTATAAAAAATAAAAGAATCTGTGCTTTGGGCGAACATTCTTAATTTTAATTTATCATCCATTAATAGTTTTTTTAGACCAATAGGAAGAATATCATATAAGTCATTAGCGAAATAAGCATGAGTAACAGTTGCTGGCATAATTATTATCAATCCTTTCTACTCATTTAAGTATAACATAATTTTTTAAGTCGAATATAATAAATTTAAATATTAATAGTAAAACATAATTTTTCATGAAAAATACATATTTTTCCCATAAAAACTGTGGTATAATCTATTCTAGGTGAGGAAGAAGATGATTGACAAGCAGTTTAAAAATCTTGAAGAACAAATAGAGATACTTAAATATAAAGGTATGACGATTAGTGATGAAGATTATGCTAAGAAGATATTATTAAGGGAAAATTATTTCTTTTTATCAGGTTATAGATATCCTTTTATGAGAAGTGATAAGGATAAACATTTCTTAGATGGTGTAACTTTTGAAGAAATGTATAGTTTGTTTTTATTTGATCGGGCAATTAGGAATGTTTTTTTTAAGTATTTACTTGTTATAGAAAATAATCTTAAATCTATATTTTCATATCAATTATCTAAAAAATATGGTTATAAAGATAAGTATTATTTAAGGTCAAAGAATTTTACTAATGATAAGAGTAAGCAAAAACAAGTTAATGATTTAATTAAGAAAGTAAAAAGACAAATTAGAATTAATGGTTCTAAACATACAGCGACTGCTCATTATATGTCTAATTATGGATATGTTCCTTTTTGGATTTTAGTTAAAGTATTATCTTTTGGAATTGTAGGAGAATTATTCTCAATTATGAAATATGATGATCAAGTTAATATATGTAAAATTTATGATATTCCATTAGATGAATTTAGTTCATATTTGCCAATTTTGTCTAATTATCGTAATTTGTGTGCTCATGAAGATATTTTATATGAGAATAGATCACAAAAGAAAATCAAAGGGACAAAATTTCATGAGATACTTGGTATTTCTAAAGATGAAGAAGGTGAATATGTTAAGGGAACAGATGATTTGTTTGCACTTCTTATTATAATGAAAAGAATGCTTTCTTATGATGAATTTAAAGATATGTGTTTAGAACTTGAGAAGAGAATAGATAATCTTGAGTATAATTTGCATAGTATTAAAATAGATAAAATATTAGAGAGAATGGGATTTCCTAATAATTATATGACATTAGCTTTATCTAATATTGAGAGGAGAGATGTAAATGATGAAGGCAGAGAAAATTAAAGAAGCAGTACTTATAATTGTTTCATTTGTAATAGGTGGAGTCTTAACTTTTGTAATAATTGGTGGTGAAGATTTAATTAGTAGTAATAGTACTTCTGCAAATAGTGGATTGACTTGTAGTTCTGCTGATTGTACTAAAGTTGTAGTAGATGAGTCTGGAATTAGTGAAGCGGTTGAAAAGGTTTATGATGGAGTTTTAATGGTTCGTAATTATCAGAATAATGAAGTGGCTTCGACAGGTACAGGTTTTGTTTATAAAATAGAAGGGGACTCTGCTTATGTTATGACTAATCAACATGTTGTTGATGGAGCAGATAGAGTAACTTTAATTACTTCAAATGATGAAGAAGTAGAAGGTGAAGTATTAGGAGGAGACTCTTATGTTGATATTGCTGTTATTAGAATACAAAATGTTGACGGGCTAGTAGCACTTCAACTTGGTAATAGTGAAAATGCTAAATTAGGTAATTTAGTATTTACAATTGGTAGTCCTTTAGGTTATGAGTATAGAGGTAGTGTTTCTACAGGACATTTAGCTGGTAAGGATAGAATGGTTAGTGTTAGTACTGATAGTAATTCTAGTAGTAGTGATTGGGTTATGAAAGTATTACAAACAGATGCTGCTATTAATCCAGGAAACAGTGGTGGGCCTTTGATGAATACTAATGGAGAAGTTATTGGCGTTATCTCTATGAAATTTGTTCAAACAGAAGTTGAAGGTATGGGATTTGCTATTCCAATTGAATATGTTAATAGTAAATTAGAAACTCTTGAAAATGGAGAATCTATTGATTGGCCTTTACTTGGTGTTTCTATGATTAATGTTAGCGATGCTAAAGGCTCTTATCGTTATAATTATGATATTCCTAATGATATAAATAGTGGTGTTGTAGTTGCAGGTATTGAAAGTGGAACAGGTGCAGCTGATTCTGATCTTAGAGAAGGAGATATAATTACAAAACTTAATGGCGAAGAAGTACAGGATTCTGCTTATTTGCGTTATGAACTTTACAAATATTCTGTTGGTGATACAATAGAGATAACTTATATACGTGATGGTGAAGAACATACAACAAAAGTCGTATTAAGTAGTAGTAATGATTAGCGATTAGAAAAGGACGTGTAGTTATGAATATATTGTTACCTAATATGAATATTTTAGATAAAGTAGAGAGGGCTTCTATGTTCTCTTTTTGTAGTTTTATTAATGAGAATAAAGATAGCTTAACTGATAAACAAAAAGGATTGGTGGCAGATTATATTATTAGTAGTGTAGCTTGTCAAAAAGTAAGTTACTTAAATAAAGGTATTTATAATTTTTTAAGGAATTATTTGATGGTTAATATTGGAAATATTAATTTTAGTCTTTGTGGTGATTACGTTAAGGAGATAAGCTTAGGTAATATTAAAGCAGGACCTTTATTTAGTAGTAATTTTACTAATGAAGAGTTGTTTGAAAGATATTCAAGCAAGAAGAATAGTTGTGGAGTTTTGCCTACTAAAAATAATATGAGAAAGTTATTTATTGGTTATGGTGATAAAACAATATTTAGTGATGATATAGGGCATAGTGATAAAGATATTAGAAATGTACATATAGGTGAGTATTACTTTAATGTGGATGATATTTTAAAAGATAAAAGTAATCCTTATATTTTTAGGTTTACTAATCTTTATAAAGATGAATTGCAAATAGATGTGTTATCATTCGATAAAGATGGTAATTTTATAAATAGAGATATTTATGTTGATTATTTAGAAAGTTTAGATGGTATTAATTATAAAGTAGTAAGACAGATACATAATGAGTTAGAGGATATTAATAGTTTACATGGTAAATCAAAATAGTGTTGCATTAACTGATTAGAATATGATAATATTAAGTTAACAAAAGATAATAGAAGGGAAGTAGTGAATATGGCTAAATTAATTTATCAGGGTAAAATAAATCGTCAATTCTGGGGTAAATTAATTCGTCATTTTTCAAAAACTTCAGGTTTACTAAATGTTACCTGGGGGGGGGGTATTTAACCCTAATCTAAGTAATAAAATTACTTTCTTTCATAGTGTAAAAAGAATAGAGTAAGAGATTATTCTATTCTTTTATAATGTCAA